>JAIVHC010000004.1:3755-17154 GCA_020201305.1 Geobacteraceae bacterium | reverse complement strand
ACAAGCGCCCGCGCAAAATCAAACTGCGCGGTTTCAACAATCTCACCAAGACCCTATCCTTCAACATCTACGATATCTGTTATGCCAAGGCTCCGGCAAACCGCAAGGAATATCTTGAGTATATCGACGAAGAATACAACGCCGAGCGTCTGGTGAAGATTCTGCAGGAAGTCTCCGACATTATCGGTGCCAGCATCCTGAATATCTCAAGCCAGAATTACGAGCCCATGGGCGCGAGCGTTACTGTTCTAATTGCGGAGGAACCCGTGGACACCCGCCCGGATCAGGTGCTGGCACATCTGGACAAGAGTCATCTGTGTATCCACACCTACCCGGAGACTGACTCGAAACTCGGCATCTCCACCTTCAGGGTTGATGTGGACATCTCCACATGTGGGCGTATCAGCCCGTTGAAGGCTCTGAACCACCTGATCAAATCGTTTGAATCGGATATTGTGCTGATGGACTACAAGGTGCGCGGCTTTACCCGCGATGTGAAAGGGATAAAGCACTACATCGACCACCGCATCCACTCCATCCAGCAGTACATCAATAAGCGCACCCTGGATCAGTATGAATGTGTGGACATCAACATCTACCAGGAGAATTTATTTCACACAAAAATGCTCCTGAAAGAGTTGGATCTGGAAAACTACCTCTTCGGCACTGCGATGCAGGACTTTTCCGACACTGAAAAGGCCCGCGTCAAGGAGTTGCTGCGCCGTGAGATGACGGAGATATTTTACTCCAAGAACATCTTCTGAAAATTATGCGTATCTATTCAGTCGGGGCTTATGGCACCCATTCCAAGGGACACGACTGTTTGAGATTGGGGCCGTCTCGGCGCGCGCAGCGCCCAGATATTTACGCGGGTCGAATTCTTCCGGATTGTTGGCCAGATATTCACGCACTTTGGCGGTTACCGCGAGGCGTCCATCGGAATCGATATTGATTTTGCACACCGCACTTTTGGCCGCCTTGCGCAACTGCTCTTCCGGCACTCCCACCGCGCCGTCCAGACTGCCGCCATATTCGTTAATGAGATCAACATATTCCTGAATCACGCTCGAAGCGCCATGGAGCACGATAGGGAAACCCGGAATGCGCTTTTCAACCTCGGCGAGGATATCAAAGCGCAACGGCGGCACTTCCTCCCCCTCCTTGAGCTTGAACTTGCATGCGCCGTGGCTGGTACCGATGGATATGGCCAGTGAATCCACTCCGGTTTTAGCGACAAAATCTTCCACCTCTTCAGGCTGGGTATAGGTGGATTGCTCCGCCACCACTTCATCTTCAATCCCCGCAAGGACACCAAGCTCTCCCTCCACCGTGACATCAAACTGGTGCGCATACTCCACCACCTGACGCGTAAGAGCGACATTCTCTGCATATGAAAGATGGGAACCGTCTATCATAACGGAAGAGAAACCCGAATCGATGCACGATTTACACAGCTCGAAGGAATCCCCATGGTCGAGATGGAGGGATACAGGCAGATCCACCCCCAACTCCCGCGTCATCTCCACTGCGCCCATTGCCATGTGGCGCAACATGGTGGCGTTCGCATACTGACGTGCGCCTTTGCTCACCTGAATGATAACCGGCGACTTTCCTTCAGCACATGCGGTCACAATCGCCTGCAACTGTTCCATGTTGTTGAAATTATACGCCGGAATGGCGTAGCCGCCATCGAAAGCGCGCGCAAACATCTCTTTGGTATTTACCAGGCCAAGCTTGCTGTAATGGATGGGTTCTGCCATAGTTGATACTACCTCCGGTTGTGGGAATCGGTTATTTAGAATCCTGTCTGAATCAGATATCTTCGTGCATACTCACCAGACTAAAAAAGCCCGGAGTGAGAAGTCAATAACCGGAGTTTAATGGATAGATGCAACTTGTGCAACCACTGCAGCTTCGAATCTACTGCATACCCTCTAGGAGGACAAACCATGCGTATTCTTGTTACCGGAGCCTCCGGTCTGGTCGGAACCGCCTTATGTGCACATCTGCAAACCTGCGGACACACTCCCGTGTCCCTCTCACGTACCCGGGATGAACATCATCCCTGGTGGGATATCAGCAGCGGGGAGATCAGCTTTGGCACTGAGCCTGATTTTGATGTAGTGATCCATCTTGCAGGGGAGAACATAGCCTCCGGACGCTGGGACGCACGCAAAAAAGAGCGCATCCGCATGAGTCGCGTGAGTGGAACCACCCTGCTGGCCCAGAGCCTGGCGGAGAAGGAACATAAACCCCAACTGTTAATCAGCGCTTCTGCAGTTGGGTTCTACGGCAACAGGGGGGACGAAGAACTCACGGAGGAAAGTCAGGCCGGAAGCGGATTTTTATCCCAGGTATGTCAGGAGTGGGAAGAGGCCTGCGCCCCTGCAACCACAGCGGGGATCCGCAGCGTAAACATCCGCCTCGGCATGGTTCTGAGCCCTGATGGAGGAGCACTGCAGAAGATGCTGCCCCCCTTCAAACTCGGGCTGGGTGGCCCCTTGGGAGACGGACGTCAATTCCTGAGCTGGATTTACATTGATGATCTGTGTAGAGCGGTAGGCCATATCATTGAAGAATCATCCCTGCAGGGCCCCGTAAATATGGTGTCCCCCGAACCGGTGCGCAACAAGGAATTTGCCTCCACCCTGGGGCAGGTGATAAGACGTCCCGCGTTTCTGCCGGCGCCATCCCTCGCGCTGCGCCTGCTCCTGGGGGAGATGGCGGATGCTCTGCTCCTGTCGAGTGTGCGCGCCATGCCCCGGAAACTGCAGGAGAGTGGCTTTACCTTCAACCACCCCGATCTGTACGGAGCGTTGCAGCAAAGCACCTGATAATTGCCCCCGGACTAATTCCGCAGATATGGAGGGCAAATCAGGCAGTTAAAGCAGTTGAAAATCTTTTGCCCCTGAATTAGGATACGCTGGTTTATTTTGATGGTGTCGCAATCTTATGATTTTTTGCGAAAGCATCTTATTTTAGGGAGCAGGAATCTATCCTGAAGTTATCCGAAAATCGAACCACCACATCTACAAAAGGGTCTTACACCATGAAGACAAAAGCGCAAGAGTACTACA
The DNA here is from genome assembly GCA_020201305.1 of Geobacteraceae bacterium. GTDB lineage: Bacteria > Desulfobacterota > Desulfuromonadia > Desulfuromonadales > Desulfuromonadaceae > JAIVHC01. Next base: position 14,077 of record JAIVHC010000004.1, on the reverse strand, counting down.
CAGACTGGTCTCAACGCACAGAGATTGCCGAGGCTATGGTTCCCATCATTGGAGATCTGTACCGCAACCGCGGCGTGATCACCACTATTTACGGGCGCAAACTCAACAATCGTCAGCCCATCGGTATTCTACGCGCGCACCGCTTTGCACGCCAGATCATCGAGAGTGAAATCTCTGTACGCGACAGTTTTCCGGTACTCCAGGCGCTGAGCAAGTTGGATCTAGCACCGTGCAAGATCGATCTGGGAAAGTTAACCACCGCTTTCATGCAGGAACCTGTGGGCGCTGACGCTGCAGCCTTTGTCAAAACACAACTCGATTCCATGAATACGGGCTCTGTTCCGGTGCTGAGCAAACCACGGGATGTGGTGCTCTACGGTTTCGGACGTATCGGACGCCTTTTGGCACGCATTCTTATCGAACAAACCGGCGGCGGGGATAAACTGCGCCTGCGTGCGGCAGTGGTACGCAAAGGGAGTGAAGATGACCTCATCAAACGCGCGAGCCTGCTGCGCCGAGATTCTGTCCACGGCCGCTTCAACGGGGTTATTCAGGTAGATAAGGAAGAAAATGCCATCATCGCCAATGGCAATATGATCAAGATCATCTACTCCGACGCGCCGGAGAATATCGATTACACCGCATACGGAATTGAAGACGCCATTGTAATCGACAACACCGGTAAATGGCGCGACCGCGCCGGCCTCGGGCGCCATCTTCAAGCTAAGGGGGTCTCCAAGGTTATGCTTACCGCCCCCGGCAAGGGAGATATTCCCAACATTGTGCACGGCATCAACAACGAACTGATCCAGGAGCAGGAAAACATCTACTCTGCCGCGAGTTGCACCACCAACGCCATTGTGCCGGTGCTGAAGGCCGTGTCGGATCGCTTCGGGATTGTAAACGGACACGTGGAGACGTGCCATTCCTACACCAACGACCAGAATCTGATCGACAACTATCACGATAAACCTCGCCGTGGTCGCAGCGCACCTTTGAATATGGTGCTCACCGAAACCGGTGCGGCAAAAGCGGTGGCAAAAGCGTTGCCTGAGCTTAAAGGCAAGCTCACCGGCAACGCCATTCGTGTCCCCACCCCGAATGTCTCCATGGCGATTTTAAATCTGAGTCTGAAGGAGGAAACCACGGTAGAGCAGATGAATGCCCATCTGCGCGACGCATCCCTGGGCTCCGAACTGCAGGAGCAGATCGACTACACCAACTCACCGGAGGTTGTATCCAGCGACTTTGTGGGCTCTGCTTACGCCGGAGTATTTGATTCCCTTGCTACCATTGTAGAAGAGGACCGTTGTGTCCTTTATGTGTGGTACGACAACGAGTACGGCTACAGCTGCCAGGTAGTCGGGCTGGTGGAAGAACTCGCCGGACTCAAACTCCCTACCCTGCCCTGATCCTTTCAAGACAGAATGAACGTACTTCAAGGTGCGGCATCCTTTGCAGGATACCGCACCTTTTTTATCTCTACTGAACCCCGGCGCGCATCAGGGCGAGAAAATCAGTGAAATGCTCGGTGCGCAATGCAGCGTCCACCGTATCCTGATCGCGAAAACGGCGCGTGATTTCCGCCGCGATATCCAACTGCGCACCCGGATCATCCTCGGGGGTTAGAATAAGGAAGATCAGATTGGCGGGCTTGCCATCCGGGGCATCGAAATCGATACCGTGCGATGAGATCCCGACCACAACCCAGACCTCCTTCAGGCCAGCGATACGCGCGTGTGGCAACGCGACTCCATTGCCAATACCGGTACTCATAATCTCTTCGCGTGCCCTTACAGCCAATTCGAGCACCGTAGTGTCCAGATCGCCTGTTTCTCCAACCGCTGCAGCCATCTCGTGGATAACCTGGCGCCGCGTGTTTGCATGTAAACTGCGAATGAAAAGCTTCGAAGACAGCACATCGCGCAGCTTCCACTTTTTCTCCTTATGCAGAACCAGGCGCATGGATGGACCGCTGATCATAGAAGTCACCATTGCCATCACTATCAGGGCCACAAACAAACGTTCATCGATAATTCCGGCATTAAGGGCGATCATACCGACGATTATTCCCATGGCACCAACAGAAAGCATCGCAAAACCCACCGCAATGGATTCCTGGCGCGACATGCCTCCCCAGCGCGCCCCCAGGGTTCCGCCAACCAGTTTACACACACACGCCATAAGCAGCACCACCAGCACCAGCCCTGCATCAAAATGGGCAAAGAAATCCACCTTGAGACCGATGCTGGCAAAAAATACCGGCGCAAAGATAAAGGAGACGAAGTCACCGATAATTACCCTGCTGCGCTCGCGCAGATGAGAAGAATCGCCGATGGCTACACCGACGATAAACGCACCCAGAATAGCATGGATTCCGATCCATTCAGTAAAGGCCGCTCCCAGCAGCCCCAGAATCATGGCAAAGCTTAATTCTCCGGCAGGCCAACGTGTGTATGCCTGCACAAATGGAAGCATTTTATGAATCAGATAGCGGCCGAAAGTGAGCATCCCGCCAATAAAGATCAGCGTCAGGGCAATGGTCATCACGATCTCCATGCCCGCGCCGCCCGTACCACTGAGAAAGCCCAGAATGACGGCAAAAATCACCCAGCCTATAACATCGTTGAGAATAGCGGCACTGATCACCACCATCCCCAGGTCGCTACGGTACAAACCCATGTCTATGAGGGTTTTGGCAATGATTGGCAGAGCGGAAATGGAGATGGCGATAGCAAAGAACAGGGCAAATACCAGAGGATCTGAATCAGGTTGACGTCCCAGGGCTTCAGGAAAGATAAATGCGGCAAGGATCGCAACCACGAAGGGAAACGCAATACTGCTGAGGCCGATTTTACCCCCGGTCTTTCCCTGTTTCCACGCGGTGGAGAGATCCACTTCCATCCCTGCCACCAAAAGAAATAGTCCGATGGCCAAAGTGGCAATGCTGTCGAGGGCAATCGCATTGACACCATGTAAGGGGAACAAAGTCTCGTTCAGGGTTGGGGCTATACGGCCGAGAATTGTAGGCCCGAGGATCACCCCGGCGAGCAATTCCCCCAAAACTGAAGGCTGACGCAGACGCTGCGCCAATTCACCCAGGGCACGAGCCACCCCCAGCAGCACTGCGAGGGAAAAAAACATTACAGCTACGTTATGCGAGTTGAGTGCTTCCATATATGCAGATCTCCTCCCGGGCCATGGTATTTATTCAGGGCAATCTTCACCCACAGAGTATACAGGAACAGTTACTCAAATATCAGCATTCAACGCAGGCGCAACAAAATTTCGATCCAGGTATGCAGCCCTACAATTGCAAGTAACCCCAGAAACAGATGCCGAATACGTCGCGAGGAAAGCTTGCGGCACAACATTGATCCCAGATGTACCATGGGCACAGAGCCCAAAAGCACCGGAAGGGCATACGCCCACACCACCTGCTGTGTTGCAATCTTACCCACTGTTCCAAACAGCGCCCCGATAAATACAACCCCGAGGCTGGACCCGATCGCCATTTTGAGGGGAAACTTAAGCAGTGTTACCAGGAGTGGAACCAGAATAAATCCGCCCCCAGCGCCAATGAGACCTGAAATCAGTCCTACACTGCTCCCTACGCCAATGCAGCCACCACGATGCGGAGAAAACTCCTCAACTCGGGGGGGTATTCGCTCATGCCTTTGCGGAGGAAGCAACACAAAGGGGAGCAACACCAGAATGCCAAAGGTAATCAGAAGTACATCTGCATGCACATATTTGGAGATCACCGCTCCCAGTAGAGCGCAGGCTGCGAGAGGAATGCCGACAGCAACGACCCCGCCTGGATGCAGATTCCCACCGCGTCCATGGATAAATGCCCCTAATGCTGAGGTAACAAACACCTGGAGCATGGTGATACCGCTGACCGTGTGGATTTCAAGCTCACCAATCCCAAGCAGAGGTGGCACTGAAAGGAGTAAAGGAATCAGAACTACGGCCCCTCCAACACCCAGCAAACCGGATATAAAACCTCCAACACAACTGATACCCAACAACACTAGCGCCACGAAAGGTCCCTGCTCGCATAAGGTTCATTCAATGTCCGTAGAATCCACTCTGCTGAGTCCAGAGTATATCACAGCTTTTTACCCGAACCCGGCAACAAAAAAGGGAGGTCAAATGACCTCCCTTTTTTGTTGCTTAAATAACAGATGCCGTTACTATAAGTTATTAGTAAGTCTGCATCTGGCGCATCTTTTTACGCAGACGACGCTGGGCTTCCTTCTCTTTACGCTTGCGCTTTACACTCGGTTTCTCGTAAAACTTGCGCCGTTTCATCTCGCGGAAAAGACCCTCCTGCTGCAGCTTACGCTTCAGGACGCGGATAGCTTTTTCCACGTTGTTGTCCATTACCTGTATTTCCAATGTTCTTCACCTCGCTTCCGTCATACTCTACTGCTTTTTCCACTATGTGGATGCGCCAGATTATATGATCCACCTCAACTTGTCAAGAGCACGGAGTCAGAAAAACACCCGCCCGGATCATGGCGCGACTATGTAAATATTGTAATATTTCACATGAATGTGTAGCATTACGCTGTTGTAGGATAGTGGCCACTCAAGCGTTATCATCTTCCCCCTCCGACAAACAGCACAGCTTAAGCATGATGCTTTCGCAGAAAGCACAAAATTAGAAGGCTAAGCAAAAAGCGCCAAATGCAAGGCGCGTGATTGTTTTTGTAGAGACGTTGCATGCAACGTCTCATAGGTACGTCGAAGCAGCGAGATAATTACCACTATTCACATAATGGCGCAGCAGTTGGTGAATTTTTGCGACGCCATCAAGCACATTCACTGCCAGCGAGGTTTAATGCTTACAGATATAAGTTCCAGACAAGACCTGGTGCGAATCATACCCTTTGGAGGAGCCGGGGAGATCGGGATGAATCTTCTCGCCATTGAACATCAGGGGAGCATCCTCCTGATTGACTGTGGCCTGATGTTTGCCGGCGCAGAATTCAGGGGGACTGATCTGATGCTGCCGGATATTAAATGGTTACGCGAGCAGCGCGAACGCATTTGTGCCATAGTGATAACCCATGGGCATGAGGATCATATTGGCGCCCTCCCCTTTGTTCTACGAGATTTGGACAATCCCCCCATCTACGCCACGACTTTCACTCTGGAGTTGATCCGGGCGCGCCTGCAGAAGCGTAAATATTCAAGTTGTGCGCCCATGCACCAGATACAGCCTCGAGAACCTTTTAGCTGTGGTGCGTTTAGCATCGAAGCGTTCAGCACAGCGCATTCCATCCCCCGCGGTGTAGGACTCGCCATAAGCACAACTGCCGGATGCATAATTCACAGCGGTGACTTCAAACTCGACCCGTCCCCCGTGGATGGCGTAACCACGGATCTTGCCACCCTGGGGCGTTATGCCGATGCCGGGGTTCTGGCTCTACTGGCCGATTCCACCAATGTGGAGCACTCCGGCTTCAGTGCCTCCGAAAGGGATCTTGTCCCGGTTTTTACCCGTATAAATGCACACTGCAGCGGCAATGTATTTATCTCCACCTTCTCTTCCAATATTCATCGCATCCAGCTCGCCATCACAGCAGCTGAACATGCGGGACGTAAAGTAGTCATCCTGGGGCGTGGATTATGCGAAAACATAAACATAGCCCATAACCTTGGCCTTCTAAGCGTTAAACCACACACCATCATCCGTGCTGAACATGCTATGGAGTACACTCCAGGGGGAAAATTGTGTATTATCGCCTCCGGCTGTCAGGGAGAACCCGGAAGCGCCATGCAACGCTTAGCCGCAGGAGTTGAGCCCCTTCTGCACATAAAGGCGCAGGACAGCGTGGTTATCTCGGCGCGAACAATCCCCGGTAATGAGGTGCAAGTCAATGCTATGTTGAACCAGTTGTACTGCCTGGGAGCGAAGATCTACACCGGTGCAGATGCGCAGGTACACGTAAGCGGACATGCGTGCGCCGCAGAATTGCGCCAACTCACAGCACTGGTGAAACCGCAATTTTTTATCCCCTTGCACGGAGAGCCACGCCACCTGGTGCAACATGCGCAGCTGGCACAGCAATGTGGGGTTGAAGCGCAAAACACGCTGATCCTGCGGGATGGTATGGGAGCAACACTCTCCTGCAATGGAGCAAAACTTGAGCCTTCAATCCCGTGCACTCCCGTATACATTGACATGCACAATGGTGCTGAAGTAGGACCATCCCAGCTTGAGGAGCGTAAACAAATTGGCAGAGGTGGATGTATTCACGTAAGTGTGTTTTTTGCATCCGCAACCCCGGACGTATCTGCTCCGGAGCTCGTAATCCACTTCAGCGGAATCAACAACCGGGCATGCCACAGCGACCTGGATGCACAGATCAGGACCCGGATTCGAAGAATGGCTATGCGGGTATTATCTCCTGAAGGTCCACCTGCGGGTCAGATAAAGATTGAAACAGCGCAACTGGAACAGCTATATACAGAAATCCCCAAACAATGCACTGCAGTATGCAAGAAAGTTCTGGGGTATCGACCCTTTGTCAGCGCATCCATCCATCACCCTTAACCCCCTTATTTTTTTTGCAAAGGACTACCTTCTCCCATGACCATGCTACAAGCTATCTTCCTAGGCCTGCTCCAGGGGCTGACTGAATTTCTCCCGGTTTCATCCTCGGGGCACTTGGCAATTGCGCAACATTTTATTGCCGGTTTCGAGCAACCAGGTATTCTCTTTGAGGTAATCCTGCACTTTGGCACCCTGATTGCCGTGGTATTGTACTTCAGCAAGGACATCAAAAATCTGTGTTTATGCCCGTGGGACAAGACTGCACAGGGAAAAGAGTACCGCAAACTCCTTCTGCTCATCATCTTCGGTTCCATACCCACCGCAGTGATTGGTCTTACCTTCAAGGACACCTTCACCGGGATGTTCGACAACATGTTCGCCGTGGCGTGTATGCTGCTGATCACCGGGACCCTGTTGTTTGCGGCGCAGCGCTGGCGTCATGGCAAACGTTCCATAGAGAGCATCACCTTCACCGATGCGTTTATAACCGGGGTGGCGCAATCCCTTGCTATCGCCCCGGGGATTTCCCGCGCAGGTGCCACCATCGCCACCCTGCTGTTCCGCGGTGTAGACGGTGCAAGTGCGGCACGTTTTTCCTTTCTCCTCTCCCTGCCGGCCATAACCGGGGCAACACTCCTCTCCATCGGCGACATGCAGAACCTGCCCACAGAACAGATTCCGGTATATCTTGCTGGCGGAGCCATGGCATTTATCAGTGGTCTCGCTGCCATCCATATGCTCCTGCGCATCCTTGCACGCCAGCGCCTGAGCGTATTTGCCCTGTATTGCTGGGCTGTTGCATGTGCGGTATTTATGCTATCCTGACGTGCTGCTAAACATTAAGCACACACTTAATGTACGTGTTTTAAAACATACCGGCTCTGCGTAGAAGCGAGTTTAAATCGCAAATACCGAGTAAAACGGTACATTTCATTCTCTGTTTTTGAGTCATTTACCCATGGATCAAGCTCCTGAAACATCGCGTCTTCAGCGTTTAAAACGTGAAATTGCAGCTCTTGCCTGGCTCGCCCTGGGGACGTATCTGCTCCTGTGTCTGGCTTCCTTCAACAACGCGGATCCGTCCTTCAACAACAATCTGGATCCGGAGCGGATCCAGAACTACGGTGGGATTGTCGGGGCTCACCTCGCTGATATTCTGTACCAGTTCATCGGCCTTCCGGCGTTATTGTTGCCGCTGGTGGCGTTTTTTCTCGCATGGAGGCTCCTGCGGGCACGCGCGGTGAAATTGCGCCCATACAAAGTTGTATCCTTTATCATATTCATCATGTCCGGCGCCGGATTATTGGCTTTGCGTCTCCACAGTATCCATCTGGGGGGAGAAAAAATTGCCGAAGCCGGAGGTGCCATGGGGCGTCTGCTGCACAACTTTCTGGCCCAATACCTGAACACCGCCGGCGCGGCGCTGGTATTGCTGGTATGTTGTGTGGTCTCGGCCATGATAATGACCCGCTTTTCTCTTACCCTGTTTTTTGCCGGTTTCGGTGAACGCATGGCGCATACCCTTGAGCAGCGCCAGCAAAAGAGAGAATTGAAGAAAAGCGAAAAGGAAAAAGCCAAAGCAGCAGAACCTCGTATTGCTGCCCCGGAACCCAAGCAACCCAGGGAGAAAAAAAACTCAAACAAGAACAAAGGCAAGGCGGGCAACAAGGAGAAGGAACCAGAAATCCAGGCTGCCTTTGACTTTGTTGAATCATCCAGCACCTACCACATGCCATCCCTGTCTCTTCTCGATCATGAAGGGGAAAGCGCTCCACCAGTGGATCGCGAGTCCCTGATGGCAATGGCGCGCATTTTGGAAAACAAACTCAAGGACTTCAACGTCAGTGGTGAAGTGGTAGAGGTGAAGCCGGGACCGGTGGTCACCATGTTTGAATTTGCCCCCGCACCGGGAATCAAGGTGAATAAAATAGCCGGGCTTTCAGACGATCTTTCCATGGCGTTGCGCGCTACTTCAATCCGCATTGTCGCCCCCATTCCGGGGCGTGGCGTAGTGGGGATTGAGATCCCCAACAATACGCGCGAAACTCTGTACCTCAAGGATATCATTGCCTCGGATCAGTTCCGCAAAAACGGCGGCAGACTTCCTCTGGCCCTGGGGAAGGACATCTTCGGCCAGCCCGTCGTAACAGATCTCACCAAGATGCCGCACCTGCTGGTCGCAGGCTCCACCGGTAGCGGTAAATCGGTGTCCATCAATACCATGATTCTCTCCCTGCTTTACAAGGCAGACCCCGAGGATGTGCGTGTTATCCTGGTGGACCCCAAGATGCTGGAACTTTCCATCTACGAAGGGATCCCCCACCTCCTCCTTCCAGTTGTGACCGACCCCAAGAAGGCCTCTCTTGCCCTGGGCTGGGCAGTGCGCGAGATGGAACGGCGCTACAAGCTCATGGCGGATAAAGGGGTGCGCAATATCGATGGCTACAACAAGAAACTTGCCAAAGAAGAAAAGGACAAGGAACGCCTTGCACGCCTGGAAGCAGCAACGGCCGCGCAGGAAGAACATGAGGGTCACTCCTCAGAAGCGATGGGGATTGATCCCGCCTCGACTGAAATGGACCCGACTCAATACGCCGCGCTCGGAACGGATGAAGACCTCGAACACGAGCATCTGCCATATCTCGTTGTAGTGGTGGATGAACTTGCCGACCTTATGATGGTCGCAGGGCGCGAAATTGAAGAACACATTGCGCGTCTTGCCCAGATGGCCCGCGCCGCCGGGATCCATCTGATTCTGGCAACCCAGCGCCCCAGTGTCGATGTCATCACGGGGCTTATAAAGGCCAACTTTCCTACACGTATATCCTTCAAGGTATTTTCTCGCATCGATTCCAGAACTATTCTCGACAGCATGGGGGCCGAAACCCTGCTGGGGATGGGAGATATGCTGTTTCTTCCCCCCGGAACCGGGAGCCTGCAGCGCGTCCACGGTGCGTTTGTGTCGGAACTGGAAGTACAACGCGTGGTAGAATTTCTGGCCAAGCAGGCCAACCCTGAATATGACACCAGTATTCTTACGCCCCCCCACGATCAGGATGGCACCGGCGCGGATGGCGATACTGAATACGACGAGCGCTGGGATGAAGCTCTTGCCCTTGTCGCACAGGCGCAGCAAGCATCCATCTCCATGATTCAACGCCGCCTGCGCATCGGCTACAACCGTGCTGCACGCATCATTGAACAGATGGAAAAAGAGGGAATTGTGGGGCCATCCGACGGCACCAGCAAGGGGCGTGAGGTCCTGATCTCCTCGCATGAATAATCGCTATCCACCAAGCGGCATCCCACAATCTATAAAAAATGTTCATAGGCAGACACATTTTACTTGCACAGTCCGTTTGGGCCATGGTAGGTTGCAGCATGTTTTCAGTTTAGTACGGAGTTCTTTTGACTTTGGGTACGTAACGTTCCACGGAAATCCGGCTGAAAACGCAGTAACAGACCGATAAAGATCGGCAAAAAAAGGAGTTAGAAACAATGGCACAAGGTTCAGTAAAGTGGTTCAATGACGCAAAAGGTTTTGGTTTCATTGAGCAAGATGGCGGCCCCGATGTATTTGTACATTTTTCTGCAATTAATGGAGACGGTTTCAAGTCTCTCGCAGAAGGCGATCGGGTAGAGTTTGAAATTACCGACGGGCAAAAAGGTCCTCAGGCGGCCAACGTCAACAAGATTTAAGCAATACCTACCTTAAATTCAAAAAAGCCCTGTGCCCTGCACAGGGCTTTTTTTATTT
>JAIVHC010000004.1:0-3680 GCA_020201305.1 Geobacteraceae bacterium | reverse complement strand
CATATACATAGTTGCATCCGCAATACACATAAGTTACCATGAACTGAATTAAACACTGTTCTATAATGGAGGATTTGCATGAGTTCTGACAATAGCCCCATCTTAACGCGTAAGGATGGTTCCATCGGTATAATCACCCTCAATCGTCCTGAGAAGCTGAATACCTTCACCATCCCCTTTGCCCAGCAACTGGATAATGCCCTGTGGAATATGGAACACGATCCTCAAATCCGCGTAATCATCATCCGCGCTGAAGGGAAGCATTTTTCCACTGGGATCTCCCTTGACCAATTCAAGGACAAATCCCAGCACGAGTACCGTACTTTTCTGTATCATATCGACAGCTTCTATCACACCCTGGCAGAGCTGAAGACTATTACCATTTCTGCTGTTCAGGGATACGCAATGGCCAATGGCGCCGGACTCGCATTTGCAACCGATTTCACCCTTGCAGCTGAAACTGCAAAATTTGGCACCACCGCTATCAATGTAGGCCTCATCTGCTTAGGGCCTGCGGTTCCCATGATGCGGATACTGGGGAAAAAACGCACTATGGAGATGGTTCTCACCGGGGAGCCTTTCAGTGCAGAGCGTGCGCTTGAGTTGGGACTGATCAACCGCGTTGTCAGTGATGATGCACTCCTTGCAGAGGCGCATAAACTCGCACAAAAACTGCTAGAGAAAAGCCCGCTTGCATTGCAAATCGGCAAAGAAGGATTCAACAGAATGGCCGACATCCCCTATCATGCGCAACTCAATGCCATGGATGACCTGTTTGCAAATCTGTGCGCTTGTGAAGACGCTGAAGAAGGAGTAAGTGCTTTTCTGGAGAAGAGGAAACCTACCTGGCAGGGGAAGTAGTTAAGGGTTTTGAGGAGGCTGCGCTGTTTTTTTTGCACTGCAGCGCAGCCCGGATCTCAGGATTTCTTGTGGAAGTGATTGCGCTTTTCATCGCCACTAATATGCATACCACAGTGCAGACAATGGCGTAGATACATAGGTATAGGCCCATTCATGTGAAAAAAATTGCCGCATGCGGGGCAACGGCAGAAAGCGGTGAAATTCGCAGCAATCGCGACCAGCACAACCCAAATCCCAAAAAACACCCCGGCAATACGATCAGATTGGCCAAAATGAAGAACCAGCCACATCATGGGGATATAAATCGCCACCAGAAACCACAAGAAGAGACGGCGACGGCGCAAGGTGCGCATTTGTATATTAAAGTCCGGTTTTTTCTTCATAACCCTGCTGATATCTAGCTCCACGCATACTGGTATTGGGAACATACTGCTGCGCTACACGCAACAGCTCCTTCATCTGCGCTTCTGTATGAGATTGTACCTGACGTGCTGTCTCGTCCATAGCATATTCAGAGACAAACTGCTGTAGCACCCATGAGTCGCCACTCTGGAGTCTGCCACCCAAGGCATGAATATCTTCAACCTCAACATATCCGGGCATACATGTGGTACGAAGCTCCACCTCGACCTCAGCCTGGCGTAGCACCTCAAGTGATTCACATAGAGATTCCGCTGCAGCAGTGGGCGCCCCCAGCGCAGGGTAACGCTGCGGCGCAGTCTTAAGATCAAGGCTCACAAAATCGAGCAACCCATCCTGGATAAGATCTGCGAGCACCTGCGGGCGCAGCCCATTGGTATCAAGTTTGATCAGCATCCCCAGCGTCTTCAAGCGTTCTATGAGGTGCGGCATAGCGGGATCGAGGGTGGGTTCTCCCCCCGAAATCACAACCCCATCGATGAAATTGCGCCGCGCTGCCACCATATCCAACACATCATCTTCCGGAATATCGGGATATTCATCCGGAGTGTTTACCAGGGCTGCATTATGGCAATACGTACAGCGCATATTGCACCCGGAGTAAAATACCAGTGCCGCGATTCGCGCAGGGTAGTCGAGTAGACTCGTGCCCTGAAATCCTTTTACAGGCATAGCAGACTCTACTGATGCCCACTCTTTTCTACAACATATTCGCGCCGCTGATCAAACTCCTCCTGCTTGCCTTTATTCCACTGTTGCACAGGGCGAAAGAATCCGCAGACCCTAGAGTATACTTCTGTATTCTGAGAGCACTTTTTTTCCATTGTTATTCTCCTTCTGGTTTTTATGCCGCCTTGGAAGTGGCATCGTGAGGGCAATTAAAATGTTCGCCGGCGATATAACCATGTACCGGACAAATAGTGAAGGTCGGGCTAAGGGTAAAATATGGGAGGGCAAAATTTTCCGCTATGCGGCGCACCAGCAGGCGCGCGCTGCGCCAGTCTTCGAGGCGCTCGCCCAGAAAGCCGTGGAACACGGTACCCCCGGTGTATTGAGTCTGCAATCCATCCTGATGTTGCAGGGCCTGAAATATGTCATCCGTTCCCCCGACCGGCAACTGGGTTGAATTGGTGTAGTACGGTTGCTCGCTTCCCGAAGTGTATATATCGGAGAATTCCTCCCGATCGCGCTGTGCAAGGCGAAAACTCGTGCCCTCAGCTGGTGTAGCTTCGAGATTGTATAGGTGACCGGTCTGATCCTGGAGGTTTTCAAGACGCGTACGCATATACTCCAGAGTCTCCTGTGCAAAGGTATGCCCTTCCGGAGAATCGATTCCACAGCCCATAAGGTTGCATGCGGCTTCATGCATCCCGATTAGACCAATGGTGGAGAAGTGGTTGTCCCAGTAGCGTCCCTGGCGTGCGTGGACCCCGGAGAGATAGTATTTACTGTAGGGATACAGGCCATCCGCAGTGAAGCGTTCCAACTGCTTGCGTTTAATCTCCAGAGAATCTGCCGCCAGATCCATCAGCTCCCCGATACGGGCCCAGAAAGCATCTCTATCCGAAGCCAGATAGGCGGCACGCGGCAGGTTCAATGTCACTACCCCGGTGGAACCGGTCAACGGATTGGAGCCAAAAAGCCCGCCGCCGCGGCGGCGGAGTTCGCGGTTATCCAGGCGCAAGCGACAGCACATGGAACGCGCATCTTCGGGGTCCATTTCGGAGTTAATGAAGTTGCTGAAGTATGGAGTCCCGTATTTGGCGGTCATTTCCCACACCGCCTGCAGGCGATCACTGTCCCAATCGAGATCTGATGTAATGTTGTAGGTGGGAATAGGGAAGGTGAAAATGCGTCCTGAAGCATCTCCATCCATCATCACTTCGCAGAACGCCCTGTTGAACATATCCATTTCCGCCTGGAACTCTGCGTAGGTCACATTCTGTACTGCGCCACCGATAATCACCCCTTCTTGGGCCATATTGCGCGGTACGGTCATGTCGAGGGTAATATTGGTGAACGGAGTTTGAAAGCCAACTCGGGTCGGCACATTCATATTAAACACAAATTCCTGCATTGACTGTTTAACCTCAGCGTACGTAAGAGAGTCAAAACGGATAAATGGCGCTAACAGGGTGTCCACACTCGCAAAAGCCTGGGCCCCGGCCGCTTCTCCTTGCAGGGTGTAAAAAAAGTTTACCATCTGCCCCAGCGCGGTACGGAAGTGCTTTGCCGGCGCGCTCTGCACCTTGCCGTAAGCTCCGGTAAAACCCTGTAATAGCAGATCTTTAAGATCCCAGCCACAGCAGTACACCGACAGCATACCCAGATCGTGGATATGATAATCCCCTTTCTTGTGCGCATCGGCTACAGATTCAGGATAGATTTTATTCAACCAG
>JAIVHC010000229.1 GCA_020201305.1 Geobacteraceae bacterium | reverse complement strand
ATCGGAGAGTGGGTGCTGAACTGTGCATGCAAACAGATCCAGATCTGGCACGACGCGGGGCTGCCAAAGATCCGGATGTCGGTGAATATATCCGGACGCCAGTTTCACCAGGTGGGATTGGTGGAGAATCTCAAGGAACTTCTGCACCGCACCGGCCTGGATCCTTCTTATCTCGACCTGGAGTTGACCGAGAGTATTCTTATGGATGACATCCAGGATTCCATCAGTATTATGGATCAGATAAGTCGTCTCGGAGTGCGACTGTCCATAGATGATTTTGGCACCGGCTACTCTTCGCTCGCGTATCTCAAAAAATTCCCCATAAAATGTCTGAAAATTGATCGTTCTTTTGTCAGCGATGTTACCCACAATCGGGATGATGAAGCTATCGCCACGGCGATTGCCGATTTAGCGCGCAATATGAAGTTGGAGGTTATTGCCGAAGGGATTGAAACCGAAGAACAGCGTGATTTTCTCCGTGACGCCAACTGCAAGTACGGGCAGGGGTTCTGGTTTTCGCATCCTCTCCCTCCGGATCAGATAGCGCTCCTTCTAAAGCAGTACGCCTGTGCGCATAAGTAACCCCGGATAGAGGTTCTTCTCGAGACCGGAGGGGAGGAAACTGAAGTGGATCGCGCGGTACTTATGACCATCAAGGATCCGCTGGGGCTGGCGCGCCGGGAATACGGCCTTATCTGCGTAATATCCCCATTTTATACGGGGGCGCAGTCCTGGCGGATGGCAATGTGGTTTTTTTGCTCGACATCGGGGGAATTACAAATTGGCTCGATGGGGTGGCTTGATGCCGCATCTCTTACCTATTCGTCTTCTGTAGCATAGCAAACCACCTGGTTACGCCCCTCCTCTTTGGCGCGGTACAGGGCCAGATCCGCGCGCTCGAGCCAATAATCGATGTCGGCACTTTTCTGGGCGTCGATCCCGCTTAAGCCGATACTTGCACGCAGATGCAGTTGGTTATCATCAAGCTCCATGGGGGTGTTTTCGATGTTCTGGCGCAGACGTTCGGCGGCTTCTTCTGCGGTTGATGCATCGGTTTCCGGGAGTAAGATGCAGAATTCCTCCCCGCCGTAGCGCGCAAAGATATCCTCCTCGCGCAGATTGTCGCGACAGATCCGCACCAGATGCCGCAATGCCCGATCACCGACACTGTGGCCGTAGGTGTCATTAACCTCTTTGAAGTGGTCAATGTCGAGCATCATCACGCTGGTATCCTTATTGTGGCGCTGATGGCGTTTCAGCTCAGTAGTGGCAATATCTGTAAAGTAACGCCGATTGAACGCGCCGGTGAGAAAGTCCGTGGTGGAGAGCTCTTCGAGCTTGCGGTATGCAAGGGTGAGGTTGAGCTGATTCTGTACCCGCTCGCGCACAATGATGGGGTTGAAGGGTTTTTTGATATAGTCCATAGCCCCCATGCGCAAACCATGCGCCTCCTCTTCGTCGCTGTCGAGGGCGGTCACAAAGATCACCGTGCACTTGAAGGTGGCCGGGTTGTTCTTGAGTTGTTTGCATACTTCAAAACCGCTCATATCCGGGAGCATGATGTCCAGCAGTACCATCTCCACTTCGAGGCGCTCCGCCAGCTCCAGGGCCTGTTCCCCCGTGGTGGCGAAGCACAGCCGCGCAGTGCCGCGTAAAATGCGCGACAGGCTGTGAATATTGATAATCTCATCTTCGACAATGAGAATGGTGGGTAATTCAGCACTCACGGTCTGTGTCCTTTATGTGCGGTAAAATCCGCAGAGGTGAATTTGCTTCCTCCGCTGCAGGCTGCTTACTCAGCCAGTGCTTGAGATGACGGCTTGCCATCTCAAATTCCAGATTTTTCATATAGGTATTGATACGCCCGATAAAGTCGGGCAGGTCCTCTCCCAGAGGTCCCCGTATCATCTTCCACATCTCCAGCGCATCCAGATCGTGCTCCGCGAGCAATGTGAGCAGTTGCGCAACCGCTTCGTTTAACCTGGCGCGCTCAATAGGTTCTGCCGATGCATCCCCTGCGCTTTGCCCCTCAGACGTCGCGTTCTGTTCGCTTAACCACGTGCGCATGCGGGTGCAGCAGTCGTGTAGCAGGGTGTAGAGTTGGGTGAAATTCTCAGGCTCAACCTTTGTAGTGGGGGCCTTTTTGAGCCGCTCTTCAAGCTCTCTGGCCTGGCGCGCGAGTGGGTCAGCGCCGAGGTTGGCCGCAACCCCTTTAAGGTTGTGCATCCACGCGCACTGTTCCGCTTTACTCCAGGAGAGAAACTCCTTCCATTGAGACGACTCCTGCACACAGAATTGGGTCAGAAAGCGCTCCAGTAGCAGGTTGAATAACTCTATATCGTTGTTGATTCGCTGCAGCCCCTGGGTTGCACTCCAGCAGTGATTCGCGTCGTCGCGGCTCTCTTCAACCTCGTGGGGTGTTTCAGGCTCTGCGGGGGGTGGAGGCTCCCCGGTGTTGCTGTGCAGGTGGCTGAGTAGCACTTCGAGAAGCTGTTCCGGCTCAAAGGGCTTGGCTACATGTGCGTCCATCCCGGCTTCGCGGCAGCGCTGCGGTTCATCGCTCATAGCGTGTGCGGTAAGGGCGATTATGGGTCCCCTGAAAGTATAAGGCTCTTCGCGCAGTCTGGCGCAGGCGGTGTAGCCATCCATCCCCGGCATCTGAATGTCCATGAGGATCGCTTCAATTCCGGGGTGCTGTTCCATCTGTTTTAGAGCATGTTCGCCATCTTTGGCGATAATGATCGTGGCCCCCATGCGCTCGAGGATTTTCTCCGCAATCATGCGGTTGATGGCGTTATCCTCTACCAGCATAATAGTGTAGTCCTGCAATGGCATTTGCGTCTGGGGCATAGCACTTTGTGCCGAGGACGATTTTGCGCTCTGAAGTTTACGTTGTATCCGGCGGCGGATCTGCTGTGCTTCTACTGGTTCAGGGAGTAAATCGTTACGTAGGCTGCGTGGGATATCCTGACGGCCCTGCACAAACGCGAGGCGGGGCACCTGGTGCCAGGGTGGCGGGAGTTCAGCCACGGCGCTTTCGGGGCACAGCAGCAGCGCGCATTTCTGCGGTGACATCTCGGGCCCTATCTCCTGCGCGCGGGTGTGCCAGGGCTTCAGGGCGCGACAGAGCATGTTTTTCTGATTCTGTTCCAGTTCAAAGGTATAGATATCCTTGCTTTGCAGTTGCATTGGAGCAGAGATTCCGGGGGTGGCACAGAGCGCAACCGGCAGGTTGACAGCAAAGCAGCTTCCTTCGTCTTTGCGGCTGGTTACCTTGATGGTACCGTCGAACATCTCCACCAGGCGTTTGGTTATCGCGAGCCCGAGACCGGTTCCACCGTATCTGCGACTCGTAGACTCATCTGCCTGGGAAAACGGCTGAAACAGCCGCTCGACTTCGGCGTCATCCATGCCGATGCCGGTATCATGTACCTGAATCTCGAGATATCCACTGGAGGGGGGCTTGGGTATTGTCCTCCCAGTGCATACATATGCGCACTTCGCCGCTTTGGGTGAATTTCATTCCGTTGTTGATCAGATTGATAAGGATTTGCTGCAGGCGCAGCTCATCACTTTCGATGTATAAAGGCACATTGGCATCAATGTCGAACACCAGAGATATCTGTTTTTCCAGCGCCTGATCGCGGCACTAGAGATATCTGTTTTTCCAGCGCCTGATCGCGGAACAGGTCACTGAGTTGAGCCACGATGTTGTCGATTTCACAACAGCGTTTTTCGATGTGCATCTTGCCCGCATCAATCTTGGCAAAGTCGAGAATATCGTTGACCAGCGTTAGAAGGAGCTTGCCTGACTGCTCTATCTTTTCCAGATCATCGTGCATCGAACCTTCGGGAGCATCCTGTAGACTGAGATGTGAGAGCCCGATAATGGCGTTGAGGGGAGTGCGGATTTCGTGGCTTACATTCGCAAGAAACATACTCTTGGCTTCGTTGGCGCGTTTTGCTTCCTGCCAAGCGCTGGTAAGCTTTTGCTTTTGCTTTTCCAGTTCCTCCGCTTGACGGCGCAGTTGGGTTTCGCGCTGAAACGCACTGCTTACATCATTGATTTGTACCATGCAGAAGCGCTCTTCATCTGTATCGGGACGGATGGCCAGCACATGGATATTCTGCGGAAAATTGTGCTTTTCCCCATCTGGAGAGGTGCGGTACAGCGGCAGGGGGAATTTGTTGAGCTTCGGGGTTAATACCGAGGGGAGCCCGGTATTAAGGGCAAGCATGATGGCATCAAGCAGATGGGTGTTCTCGAGGCTCGGAACAACCTGGATAAGATTCCTGCCCATGGCGCAGGGTGGTTCTATCCCTGAGGCGCGCACTAGCCAGCTGTTCCATAATTTGATATTCAACTCATGGTCCAGCACTATTATCCCGGCAGGTGAATGTTCCAGGCACTGAGCCGCGAGGGTGTCAATGCTCATACTTGCCCTCCGAGCAGATGTTGAAGCTCCTGTTGCAGGTCGGCGCTCCCGCGCGCATCCAGAAGCAGAACCACAAAGCCTTTGATACTGTTGGATGCTGCTGTTCCCTCCCGGCTGTTGAAATTGACCTCCAGAAAGATCAAGGGCTCATCAACGGCACTGGTGTTGTTGCTCGCAAGTAGATTGCGACAGCTGCCCCTTAAAAAGGTGGGGAGCTCAAAATCAATTTCTTTTTGCATGAGATTCGCAAAGCTGCCCAAACAGGCATTGAGAACAATATTACCGATCTCCAGGAGACTGTCCTGTTCCAACTCTCCGAGGGTCTCCAGGGGGACTGCATCATCCACCAGGGTGCGGATAAGTTCGACGCAATTTGTCTCGGGAAATATCAGGAGTGCAGTGCCGGAAAAAGGGCCGGAGAATGCTTGTCTGACGGTGCTTACTTCGGCATGGTCCGGTGTTTCGATGCGGGTTGCAGCCCGGGGTGCAGAAAGGAGGGTCAGAAATGGAACAGATAGGCATATTTCAGTTCCCAGCATTCGCTCCAGCGACGCTGCCGCATGCCCCATCCCGATGTTGAACAACTCCTGCAGTGCATCCTGTCCCGCATCTGAGAGGTGAAGCATAAATTACTCCCGCGTGAGTATTGGTTCGAGTTGGGCGGCGTCACCGGCTTGGTTGCTCATCGTTGATGGCGTCGCAAAAAGTCTGCCCTCCGGCGTTACGGCGTTTTTTCAGGACCTCGACATACCCGATGTATGCC
>JAIVHC010000228.1 GCA_020201305.1 Geobacteraceae bacterium | reverse complement strand
TAACAATATTGTGCTGCTCGCATTTCTGGGGTTCTTTATTTTTGCCTCGGGCCCGGTGCTGATGGCAACGATCCAGGATGTGGATACCCACATGCCTACCTTCATGAACAGCATGTACATGTTTATCAATTTCGGGGTGGGCTCAGTGGTGGTATTTGTCATGGGAGCCATGGGCGACAGCCTCGGTCTGCAGCTTACGTATCAGATATGTGTAATTGCCGCTGTGGGAGCTATCCCGGTGGCGCTGCTGGTAAAGCGCGCCGCTAAAGCAAGGGAAATCTGAAACGTTGCATACTTTGCCCCTTAAACGCAATGCAGCCGTAGGGGCACACCGATGTGTGTGCCCGCGTTCGCGGTGCAAGGAATGCATGATTGGGGCAACAAACCAGGGCAGACACACCGGTCTGCCCCTACAAATTATTTATACAAGGAGAATTTAATATGCAGGTACGTGAAGTTGAATATGCGATCGTCGGAGTGGGAACAGCGGGTCTCGGAGCGTACAGCCGCATCCGGCGCAAAACAGACAACCTGGTCCTGATTCAGCACGGCCCCTATGGCACCACCTGTGCGCGGGTGGGGTGCATGCCGAGCAAGATGCTCATTGCGGCGGCGGATATCGCGCATGAGATCGACAGCGGGGATTTTTTCGGTATCAACGGCAGCTACAGCGTGGATGGGAAACGCGTGTTTGAGCGCCTGAAGAAGGATCGCGCCGAGCGCTTTGTGGGCGGCGTCCTGAAGACGGTGGAGAAGATCCCCGCAGAGTACAAACTCGAAGGCAAGGCGGTATTTCTTGACCCCCATACCTTGCAGGTGGGTGACAACCTCCAGGTAAAGGCGCAGAAGATCATCCTTGCGTGCGGTTCCACCCCGGCGTTCCATGGGCCGCTTGCAAAAATCAAGGACGAAGTGGATAGCAGCGACACCATCTTCGAGCTCGACGATCTGCCCGAATCCATTGCGGTGGCCGGCCTGGGTGTCATAGCCCTTGAACTGGGGCAGGCATTCCACCGTCTCGGGGTTAAAACCACCATGTTCGGCCACAGTGGGCGCATCGGTGGGTTTCAAAACCCGGATATGCAGGCAGAGACCATGAACGTGCTGGACAAGGAGCTAGATATCGTGCCCCGGGGCGAATTTGTGGATGCACGCAAAACGCAGGATGGCTTTGAACTCAAATTCGAGCGTGATACCGGCGAGATCGTCACCCACACCTGTGAACGTGTCCTGGTGGCGAGCGGACGGGAATCCCATATGCGCAGCATGAATCTGGAGAACAGCGGCCTCGCTCTGGATGAGCGCGGTCTGCCCCGATATGATCCCCTCACCATGCGCTGCGGCGACAGTCATGTCTACGTGGCCGGAGATGTGACTGAGGATCTGCCCCTGTGGCATGAGGCATACATCGAAGGGCGCATTGCCGGCGACAGCGCCCTCGCACCATCGGGCGCCAAAGAGGGGAAACGTGCGGTACCGCTGGGGATTTTCTACACCGATCCACAGATGGCGAATGTAGGAACCCCTTACAATGAACTGGATAAAGATGAAATTGTGGTCGGGCAGTTAGCCATGGCAGAAGGCCCCAGACATGCCATCTACAATGACGACCGCGGTATGCTGCAGATCTATGCCGCCAAAGCAGACGGGCGTATTCTGGGCGCGGAAATCTTCGGACGCGGAGCGGAACACATGGCGCATACCCTGGCACTTGCGATTGAGTACAAAGCCACCGTGACCGGAATGCTGGAGATGCCGTTCTACCATCCGTGCCTCGAAGAGGTGGTAAGGGATGCTTTGCACCACGCGCGCAAACAGCTTAAATAAATGCTCGCTGCCCTTGAATTTGCGTTTCTGATTACCGCCCCTGTGTTTTTCATCATTATTTCAGGGGTGGTTTTCAAGCGCATGGAACTTATCACTGACGCCTTTGCGCGCACCGGCTCCGATCTGGTGTTCAAGGTCACGCTGCCGTGTCTGTTGTTTGTGAAACTGGTGCAGACCGATTTTCAGCGCGATCTCCCCTGGCTGCTGATAGGCTATGCGTTGCTCGCCACCATCGGGGTTTTTATCCTCCTGGAGCGCGAAGCCGATCGGCGCTTGCGTCACCCGGACGAACGCGGGGTGTTTGTGCAGGGGGCGTTCCGCGGTAACATGGGGATTGTGGGGTTGGCGTACTGTTTCAGCGCCTTCGGGGATTCGGTCGTGGCTCCGGCTTCCATCTATCTGGCGGTGATGACCACCCTGTACAATGTGCTTGCAGTCCTGACTCTGACCCGACACCAGAATCAGCATAAACTCGACCCGGCATCACTGCACAGCCGTATCTTCTCGATCCTGGCGAGTATCGGGAAAAATCCCCTGATTCTTGCTATCATTGCAGGGGTGGGTGTATCGGTGGCTGATGTATGGGTTCCGCAGGTGGTGCTGGATACAGGCGAATATCTGGCGCAGATGAGTCTGCCGCTCGCGCTGGTGTGTGCCGGCGCCTCCATCCGCTTACGTGAATTTACCACCTCACGTCCGCTGTATGCGGCTACCCTGGCAAAACTGGTGCTGGTCCCGCTGGGCATCACCCTGGGCGGAATTGCTTTGGGATTACGTGGCGAAGCGTTGGGGATTCTGTATCTCATGAGTTCTGCCCCCACCGCAGCGGCGAGCTATCCCATGACCCTGGTTCTGGGGGGCAGCCATCATCTCGCCGCCGCCATAATTGCGGCAACGGCTATAGGCTCCCTGTTTTCCACCACCCTGGGGTTATTTATACTGCGTTCCCTGCAACTCATTTAAATACAAAGAGTAATCCCCCAGCTTTGCTGGGGGACCTGAAAAGTTAGACGGTTCCGGGAATATGACGACAATCTTCCTTTCGGCAAGAAGTTTTTTTGATTTTGAAGATTGCATTAAAGCCCCTTTGAGGGGCTAGCAATCGCTAAAGCCCCCGGTTTGACCGGGGGATACTTACTCAGTATCCCCCCAATGGCATGAAATGGAGATATGCAATGGAACATGGTTCGATAGATACACTGGTGGCAATGTTTGCCGCAATATTTGTAGTAAGCAGTGTGTGCCAGTGGGTGGCGTGGCGGGTAAAACTCCCGGCAATAATATTTCTCCTCCTCGCCGGGATTATCGCAGGACCAATGCTGCAGCTCGTATCACCGGACGAAATACTCGGGGATCTTCTGTTCCCCTTTGTGTCCCTCTCGGTTGCGGTAATTCTGTTCGAGGGGAGCCTTACCCTCAAATATCGCGAGCTCGGGGGGATGCAGAAGGTGGTGCGCAACATGATCTCCATCGGCACCCTGACCACCTGGACTATCACCACCCTGCTTACGCACTATATACTCGGCCTGAGTTGGGAGCTGAGTCTGCTCTTCGGCGCCATCTCCGTAGTTACCGGCCCCACGGTTATCGGCCCCATGCTGCGCACCGTGCGTCCCACCCAGGCGGTGTCAAATATCCTGCGCTGGGAAGGAATCGTCATCGATCCTATCGGTGCCTCCCTCGCGGTTCTGGTGTATGAATTTATCGTCGCCGGTGGGGGGCAGCAGGCTATCGGGCATACGCTGCTCACCTTTGGCACCATTGTCCTGGTTGGGTTTGTGATCGGGATTCTCGGCGGCCACGCTTTCGGCCTGGTGTTGCGCTATCATCTGCTGCCCGAATATCTCCACAATGTCACCGCCCTCGCCCTGGTATTCGGCACCTTTGCGGCTTCCAACCTGATCCAGGCCGAATCGGGTCTGGTTACCGTCACCGTCATGGGGATGTGGCTTGCCAACATGCCCCACGTGGATATGGAGGAGATCCTCGACTTTAAAGAAAGCCTGAGCATCCTTCTGATTTCCCTGTTGTTTATCATTCTGGCATCGCG
>JAIVHC010000003.1 GCA_020201305.1 Geobacteraceae bacterium | reverse complement strand
CCTGCGGACATAGAGATTGGAACCTACAGGGTGCCCATGCAGGTGTGCGACGCTGCGTCGGGGCAGATATACAGTAGCGCCGAGGTGATTCTGGCCGATACCCTTCCAGCGGAGCCCCCATCTCCCCTGAGTCTGGATCTCTCTGCCGCTGCGCAGGAGGACAAGCACTCCATCTACGCTGATACCCGGTTGTTCCATGGCCCTGCATTCCAGGGGCTGGAACAGGTTCTGGGGCTCGATGCTACGGGGACCAGGGCTATGGCACACAATGTGGCCACCCCTGCAGAGTGGATGACATCTCCCTTACGGCATGCCTGGCTGAGTGCCCCACTGTTGCTGGACTGCAGTTTTCAGCTTATGATTCTGTGGTGTAATGCAACACAGCAAAAGGGTTCATTACCCAGTTACATCCGGCATTATCGTCAGTATGTCGACAGCGTGCCCGCAGATCATGTGGAGATCCTCTGCCGCATCAACAGCTGCAGTGGATCGATGGTTGAGGCAGATATCGACTTTATCCTGCCAGAGAAAAAACAGGTACTCGCACGTATCGAAGGATACGAATGCACCATGGCCGATAACCTTGACACTGCGTTCGCGCGCACCACCCTGGAGTAATACGGAGCTAGTATGGATATCCACCTGGAGTGTCTGCCCTGTTTTGTCAAACAGACCTTGAGTGTCCTCAATATGGTGAATGCGGATGATTCCACGCGTGAACACATTATGCGGGATGTACTCGCTGAATTGAGCATTATCAACTTCAACCAGCCCCCACCGGAGCAGGCACAGAAGATTCACGCTATGATTCGTGACTTGTGTGGCAACGCCGATCCGTATGCGGTACAGAAACACGCGGATATGGAGCTAGCCCTGGAGTTATATGCTCTGGTTGAACCGGAAGTAAATAACGCCCCGAATCCGTTTTATGCAGGCCTCCAGATGGCGATAGCAGGCAACAGCCTGGATCACGGGGTGTATCACGACTTAAGTTATGCTGATGCGAGAGCATTTCTCGAACAGGGGCTGCACACTGAAATCAAGGGCGATCTGGAGCAATTCCGTACCCGGATTGAACGTGCAGAAACCATTCTGTTCCTCGGGGATAACGCGGGTGAGATTGTGTTTGACCGTTTCTTGCTGCGCCAGATGCAGCATAAGGAAGTTACCTATGCGGTGCGCGGCAGTGCGATCATCAACGATGCACTCCTATCCGATGCACGCGAGGCCGGGATTGACAAACTGGTTAACAATCTCATAAATAACGGTGATAACGCCCCGGGAACGGTGCTGCATCGCTGTTCTTCTGAATTCAGACGCATATTTGATGCCGCTGATCTCATCATCGCTAAAGGGCAAGGGAATTATGAAACCCTGAGCGAAAATCCTGCAAATATCTTCTTTTTGCTCAAGGCTAAATGCCCGGTGGTTGCCAGGCATATCGGGTGTGACTTGGGGAATGCTCTGCTCCATCGACGGAGCTAGAAATTTCAGACAGAAGAATAACTAGCAGCACATTAAAACCCTGACCGCAAGCTAAATACGAGGAGTGTCATGTCCAGCACCTACGGTACCCTGTTCAAGATATCTACGTTCGGCGAATCACACTGTCCCGGTGTGGGTGCTGTGGTGGATGGAGTTCCTCCACGTCTGCATATTACACCGGAGCTGATTCAGGCACAGCTCGACCGGCGCCGTCCGGGGCAAAACAAGCTCGGCACCCAGCGTAACGAAGCGGATCAGGTTCAAATCCTGTCCGGGATCGAAAACGGCATCTCTCTCGGCACCCCTATCGCTCTATTGGTGGCTAATAAGGATCAGCGCCCGGGCGATTACAGTGAAATGCGAAATATTCCGCGCCCTTCCCACGCAGACTTTACCTATAACATGAAGTATGGCATCAATGCCTCGAGCGGGGGCGGGCGTGCAAGCGCGCGCGAAACCATCGCACGGGTTGCAAGTGGCGCAGTAGCGGAAATTTTTTTACATTCGAAGTACAACGTGGAGATCGTCGCGTGGGTGAGTTCAGTGGGGGAAGTTGATGCCCCTGGAGTGAATATACACAACATCTCGCGCTCTGAGGTGGATGCGCACGAGGTCCGCTGCCCGGATGCTGCCAGCGCGGCGCGCATGGTAGAACAGATTGAACATGTCAAAAGCGATAAGGATTCCATCGGTGGTGTCATCACCTGTGTGTGTCGCAATCTTCCTGCGGGCTGGGGGGAGCCGGCATTCAATCGCCTCGAGGCTGCATTAGCTCAGGCGATGCTGTCTATCCCGGCGACAAAGGGGTTCGAAATCGGTTCCGGCTTTGCCGGAACCCGCCAGCGTGGTTCCGTACATAATGATCCATTTGTACAAAAAGATGGCCGCCTCGGAACCGTAACCAATAATAGTGGTGGAGTTCAGGGGGGGATTTCCAACGGCGAAACGGTATACTTCCGTGTCGGTTTCAAACCTACCGCCACCATCGGCCACGAACAGCAAAGCGTCAAGGCCAGATCGGGCTGCGAGTAGTCAAGGTATCGATTTTACAAAAAACAGGTTCCACACAAAAAAAGCTGCAGCGGTTTTTAAAACTGCTGCAGCTTTTTTGTATGGGTTCCGAAGTCGTTTTTGCTGTTTAACTCAATCCAGCTTGTCCTCTATGCGAATCAGGAGACATTGCTCTTTGATAATGGGGAGGGCTTCAATTTTTTCCAATGCCTGGCGTACATTTTTCTCCCGCGCTTCGTGGGTCATCATCACGATGGGAAGAATCCCTTCGACATCGCTTTCAAACATTTCATCCGGCTGGATCATGGAGTTGATACTGATGCCGAAGTCTCCCAGAATAGTGGAGATTTTTGCGAGAACTCCGGGGGAATCTTCGACTATAAAACGCAGGTAGTATCGCCCGACAAGATCATCCATCGCCTTCACAGGCAAGCGCGTAATCGCTACTGGAGTGTATCCTAATGAAGGAGCAAATGTGTTGGCTCCGGAGGTAATAGAGCGTGCGATGTGCATAACATCACCCATTACCGCACTGGCAGTTGCTTCCATTCCCGCGCCGCCGCCATGCAGCAGCACTGGACCCACAAAGTCACCGTTGAGGCGGATGGCATTGAATACACCGCTGACATCTGCCATAGGATAATTATTGCGCACCATGGTGGGATGAACCCTTGCCTCAATGGAACCATTATCAAGCTTTCCAATGGCAAGCAGTTTTACCTGATAACCGAGTTGACTCGCAAATTCTATATCCAGTGCAGAAATACGCGTAATACCCTCGGTATAGATCTGGTCAAAGTCAATCCAGGTGCCAAAACACATGCTCACCAGAATGGATAACTTATGTGCTGTATCAATTCCCTCAATATCAAATGTGGGATCAGATTCTGCATATCCGAGCTTCTGCGCATCGCCGAGTACAGAGGCAAAATCCTCTTCATTATCGGTCATGCGGGTAAGGATGTAATTACAGGTACCGTTGAGTATCCCGTAAACACCGCTGAACTGATTGGCACACAGGTTCTCTCGGATAGATGCAAGGATGGGAATTCCTCCCGCCACTGCGGCCTCAAACATCAGGGTAACGCCATTATCATCCGCAGCACGCAGAAGTTCTTCGCCGTGGAGAGCCAAGAGAGCTTTATTCGCCGTAACCACATGCTTGTGGTTGTTCAGAGCCTGCAGCACAAATGTGCGTGCCGGCTCATACCCGCCGATAAGTTCGATTACTACATCTATTTCGGGGTCATTGAGCAACCCTTGGGCATCATCACTCAAAACTCCGGTTTCCAGCGCCACGCCGCGATCTGTAGTGATATCAAGGTCTACCACGCGCGCCAGTTGAATCGAGCGACCCAGTCGCTGTTCTATCACAGCGGCGTTATTCTGGATAACCTTTATTACACCGGTGCCGATGGTTCCGAATCCGAGTAGACCTGCTTTGATTGGTTTCATACACTCCTCTATATAAAAACTCTATGCTAATATTTTATTCATCTGTTCTGCGCGCAGTAACCTGATGCGCTACTTTATCGAGAACCCCGTTGAGAAATGAGGAGGTATCCTTGGTGCCGTAGCGTTTGGCAATTTCAACCGCTTCGTTGATCACCACCCGGTCCGGTACAGAGGGCACATACATAATTTCAAAACACGCCAGCCGCATCAAAGATAGATCGAGACGTGCCATACGGTCGAGACTCCAGTTTTTGGAGGTATCACGCAACACAGCATCAATATCTTCGAGATGCTCATACACACCCTTCACAATATGCTCGGCAAACTCCTTTACCTCCAGGGATACGGTGCTATCTTCCATCTCTTCCGGTTCCCCCAGAACGTCATCGCTAAAGCGAAAATTCTGCCAGAAATCCGCAAGAATATCCTCTAGCGGGCGCTCCTGGTCGTAGAGACTATAGAGAATTTTCAGCGCATATTCACGCCCGTTTCTTCGTTTACCCAGTGACATAATTTGAAGCTTTCGCAAAAGTACCGAATTAAATATTTTTAAAGAGATTTACCATTTCCATTGCCGTAACTGCAGCTTCAAAACCTTTGTTCCCCGCTTTTGTGCCGGCTCGCTCTACCGCCTGTTCGATAGTATCAGTAGTGAGAACTCCGAACGCAACCGGTACCCCGGTATCGAGGCTTACGGAAGCTATTCCTTTGGAAACCTCCGCACTCACATAGTCAAAATGCGGAGTAGCTCCGCGAATAACCGCACCCAGACAGATTACGGCATCATATTTTCCGCTCTGCGCCACCTTTTTTGTTACCAGAGGAAGCTCAAATGCTCCGGGAACCCGTATCACGTCGATATTGTCATCCAGCGCTCCGTGGCGCAAACTCGCATCCAGCGCACCTTCTACCAGGCGCTCGCAGATGAAGCTGTTGAAGCGACTTACTACAATGGCATACTTGTGTCCGGTGGCATCCAGGTTCCCTGCTATATTGTTCGCCATGTATATCTCCGTAATTGATTGAGTTACTCTTAAATGCCTGTACCCTGATTATAGTAATGCACACCATATATCATGGTTCTGAATTAAAGATGCGTGAGCATGTGTCCAAGCTTACATCTTTTAGTCTCCAGATAACGTGCATTGGTACTGTTGGCTTCGATCTCTATGGGGACTCGCTCCGTAACTTCGAGACCATATCCTTCGAGACCCACAATTTTTTTCGGATTATTGGTCATCAGACGAATCTGTTTCAACCCCAGCTCTGCGAGAATCTGGGCACCTATACCATAGTCACGCAGATCAGCCTTGAAACCCAGAGCTTCATTGGCTTCCACCGTATCCTGGCCACAGTCCTGCAGGGCATATGCCTTTAATTTATTAACCAGACCGATACCGCGTCCCTCCTGGCGCAGATACACCACAACTCCACTGCCCTCACGCTCGATCTGCTCCATAGCTGCATGGAGTTGATCGCCACAGTCGCAGCGCATGGAGCCGAACACATCTCCGGTGAGACACTCCGAATGCATCCGCACCAGCACCGGAGAATCAGGTTTGATCTCCCCTTTGATCAGGACGATATGATTGGCATCATCGATATCGTTTTCATACACTATCAACTTGAATTCTCCCCCGTGATAAGAGGGCAGAACGGTCTCAGCGGCACGTCGAACCAGAAGTTCATTGCGCATGCGGTAGGCGATAATATCCGCCACAGTGACGATTTTAAGATCGTGCTTCTGCGCGAAATCCTCCAATTGCGGCATACGTGCCATGGTACCATCGTCATTCATGATTTCGCAGATCACGCCGGCCGGTTTCAACCCCGCCAGACGTGCCAGATCCATGGAACCTTCGGTCTGTCCAGTACGCACCATTACTCCACCTTTGCGCGCACGCAGAGGGAATACGTGCCCGGGCCGTGCGAGATCCGCAGCCGCAGAGTTCTCGTCAATGGCAACCTTTATGGTTTGTGCCCTGTCAGCAGCAGAAATCCCCGTAGTGACCCCTTGCTTCGCCTCGATAGATACGGTGAAAGCGGTTTCAAAGGATGAATTGTTTTCGCTAACCATGGGGGCAAGCCTGAGTTCATCCGCACGCTCTTCAGTAAGAGAGAGACAGATCAGACCACGCCCCTCCTTGGCCATGAAGTTTATCGCCTCCGGGGTAACCATCTCTGCGGCCATGGTGAGATCGCCTTCGTTTTCCCGATCTTCATCATCGGCCAGAATTACCATTTTCCCCTGGCGCAAATCTTCGAGTGCTGCTTCTACTCTTGCAATGGACATGTGCTATTTCTCCAAGTCAGTATTATGTAGCGTATTTCAGAAGAAACCGTTTTCAGCCAGTTTCGCAATACTTAGGCCGCCACTTTCCGGATTGGCTGTGGCGGCGTCGGATGAATCCTGAGGATAGCTGAGCAACTTTTCGATGTAGCGACCCAGCATATCGGTTTCGATGTTTACCCTGGAGCCTACACCATAGTGCTGCAACGTAGTTTTGGCAAGGCTGTGGGGGATAATTGCCACGGAAAGGGTAGTATCGGTTACCGTATTAACTGTAAGACTGATTCCGTCTATGGCAATAGAACCCTTGCTGATTACATAGCGCATAAAGGCAGGGGGGATTTCCACAGTGAAGCGTACTGCAATATCGTCCTGTACCCGCTGGACTACAGTTCCCGTAGTATCAATATGTCCACTAACCATATGCCCACCGAAGCGATCCCCCAGACGCAGGGCACGTTCCAGATTGACCACATCTCCCCCACTCAGAGAACCGATATTACTTGAGTGCATGGTTTCCGGCGATACATCGGCACTGAAACTTCCGGGTGAATGGTGTACAACGGTGAGACATATTCCGTTAACTGCAATACTGTCACCCAGGGAGATCTCCTGAGATGGCAGGAAGGTTAACACTTTGAGCTTAAAGCTGTTACTGCGCCGCTGGATGTTGTCGATACGTCCCAGATCTTCAATTAAACCGGTAAACATGGATGCACCTCTCCCTCAATCAATATATCAGCCCCAATGGTCTGAACTTTGAGGTTATGCAACGGCTGTGCGGCATTGAGATTATGCGGTCCTTTACCCTTAAAGATCCCACAGCCATCGCTTCCGCCCAGGAGTTTTGGCGCAACATATAACATTATCCGATCCACCAGTTTGTTCTGCAACAGTTCCTGGTTGAGTTCTGCTCCCCCCTCCACCAGCACACTCTGGATATCGCGCTGCCCCATAACGTCAAGCACCGCATCCAGGGCTACGCGTCCTTCGGAAGTATGCGGCACCCTGATCACTTCCACCCCTGGACAGGTGTTCAAATGCTGCTCTCTCTCCCGATCTGCCCTGCTACTGGTGAAGATCAGAGTCGGTGCGGGGGAATCATGCTGAAGCAGCGCGGAACCCGGATCGATTCGCAGGGAGGAGTCAAGCACCACCCGTACCGGATCGCGGCCTTTTCCATGTTCAAGACGTGTGGTAAGGCGTGGATTGTCTGCGTTCACCGTTCCGATTCCTACCATGATGGCGTCTACGCGATTGCGTACATGATGCACGTGCGCCCTGCTCTCAGGTCCGGTAATCCACTGGGATGCCCCGGTTGAGGTAGCGGTTTTACCATCCAGGGTTATGCCGCTTTTGAGTATCACGAGTGGACGCCCGCTCAGAACATGCTTGATAAACGGAGCACACAGATAGCGACATTCCTCTCCGAGTATCCCCGCAGCAACCTCAACCCCCGCGGCGCGCAAGCGTTTGATACCGCGCCCGTTAACTAAGGGATTGGGATCACATATGCCGATAAATACCCGGCGGATTCCCGCTGCTATCAGGGCATCGCAACAGGGCCCCGTACGCCCCTGATGGGAACAGGGTTCAAGGGTGACATACGCATCCGCACCACGAGCATTATCTCCTGCAGCACGCAGGGCAAAAATCTCGGCATGGGGGTCGCCTGCTTTGGGATGGTATCCCTCCCCCACTATCTGCCCCTGGGCTACAATCAGGGCTCCTACCGGAGGGTTAGGTGATGTTCGACCCTCTGCACGCCGTGCAAGCGCAAGTGCCTGACGCATATATTCAACATGAATATCTGTTTCGGTTGTGCGGAATCCATCCACGCTGAATCCTACTTTTTCAAAGGGGGCAGAACTTGACTCTGGCTTCCGAGGATGTCGGTGAGTTCCTGCATAAATTCGTTTATATCCTTGAACTGGCGATACACCGAGGCAAAACGTACATAAGCTATCTCGTCCAGTTCGTGCAACGCCTCCATAACATCCTCACCTATCACTGCGGCCTGAATCTCGCGTTCCGAGGATTCCTGCAGCTGAATCTCAAGCCTGTCCACGAGTTTTTCGATAGTTTCGATGGGGATCGGGCGCTTCTCACATGCGCGCCGGATTCCAGCCGTTATCTTACTGCGATCAAAGGGTTCGCGCCGTCCATCCTTTTTAACCACCATGGGAAGAATCTCTTCCACACGCTCATAGGTGGTGAAGCGGCGTTCACACGTCACACATTCGCGCCGGCGCCGGATATTGTTTCCCTCCTTGCCCAGACGTGAATCGATCACTCGGGTTTCGTCACAGGTACAAAACGGACACTTCATGAGCTCTTTTCAATCTGTTCTGAATGAGTCGGGTTGAAACTGCGCACTTCCAATCCTGACTCATCCAGCAACGCTACTGCCAGTTCATCAGGATAACCTTCTAGGATAACCTTCTAGATAAACAATCTCTTTGATACCTGAATTTATCAGCATTTTGGCACAAATTACACAGGGTGCGTTGGTACAGTACAGGATAGAGCCGGCAATATTGATGCCATGCTTAGCCGCCTGAATAATGGCATTCTGCTCTGCATGTAACCCCAGACACAGTTCGTGCCGCTGCCCCGAGGGAACTTTATGTTTTTCGCGTAGGCACCCCCGCGTATCGCAGTGGGCAATACCCGTGGGGGTACCGTTATATCCGGTAGCTAGAATGTTTTTATCTTTAACCAGCACGGCGCCTACCTGACGTCGAATACAGGTGGAGCGACTTGCTACCAGCCGCGCTATATCCATGAAATATTCTTCCCAGGATGGTCGCTGCATCACTGTTTTCTACTTCAGACGGTGTGAGTAAAGGGGAAATTGTTGACACATCTCCTTCACTTCTGCACGGATGGTCGCAAGCGCATCGGCGTTCTCAGTATTATCCAACGCACGGCGAATCCACTGAGCCACCTGCTTCATTTGTTCTTCTTTCAGGCCCCGGGTAGTAGTCGCTGGGGTGCCGATGCGGAAACCGCTGGTGACAAAAGGTGAGCGTGTGTCAAACGGTACCGCATTTTTATTCACTGTAATGCCCGCATCCTCGAGGACTTTTTCTGCTATTTTGCCGGTAATCTCAGTATTATTGCCTAAATCGACCAGAACCAGGTGATTGTCTGTACCGCCGGAAACAAGATTGAACCCCTGTTCCAGCAGCCCCTCGGCCAGCGCCTTCGCATTGGCAACTATCTGATGGGCGTAGGTTTTAAACCCATCCTCCTGGGCCTCGCGAAATGCTACGGCCTTGGCGGCAATCGCATGCATAAGGGGACCACCCTGACTCCCCGGGAATATCTTACTGTTTATTTTTTTGACAAATTCATCCCGGCACAAAATCATCCCACCACGCGGGCCACGCAGGGTTTTGT
Organism: Geobacteraceae bacterium; assembly: GCA_020201305.1. GTDB lineage: Bacteria > Desulfobacterota > Desulfuromonadia > Desulfuromonadales > Desulfuromonadaceae > JAIVHC01. The sequence continues at coordinate 21,000 of JAIVHC010000003.1, read as the reverse complement.
GGGTTGTAGTTGTTACAAATTCAGCATACGGAACCGGACTAGGATGCGCATCACCCGCTACCAGACCCGCGATGTGCGCCATATCCACCATAATCGGCGCTCCGACCTTGTCGGCAATCTCGCGGAATGCGGCAAAATCAATGGTACGCGGATACGCGCTTGCACCTACCACAATCAATTTGGGCTTATGCTCAAGTGCCAGCGCTTCCACTTCATCATAGTCGATATATCCTGTATCCCTTTTTACTCCATAGGGAACGATATTATACAACTGACCCGAAAAGTTGACCGGGGAACCGTGAGTCAGGTGTCCGCCATGCGCAAGATTCATCCCCAGAACCGTATCTCCGGGCTTACACGCAGCAAAATAGACTGCCATATTGGCCTGCGAACCGGAATGGGGTTGGACATTAGCATGATCAGCACCAAAAAGAATCTTTGCGCGCTCGATGGCAAGATTTTCCGCCACATCTACAAATTCACACCCACCGTAGTAGCGCTTGCCGGGGTACCCCTCAGCATATTTATTGGTAAGCACAGATCCCTGTGCTCATATTATGCAGAATGATCCAAAGCGTGAATTTTATCCAGTCGGTCCTGATGCCGCCCCCCTTCGTAGGAAGAAGAAAGCCATATCTGTACCATTTTGCATGCCAGATCCGGATCCAGAACTCGTCCGCCCAAGACCAGAATGTTGGCATTATTATGTTCCCGAGCCATGCGAGCAGTAAACTCGTCGTGAACCAACGCCGCCCGGATACCGGGGATTTTATTTGCGCTAATCGACATTCCGATTCCAGTCCCACAGATAAGGATACCCTGAGCATTAGAATCCTGTGCTACCTTGTCAGTCACCTTTACTGCGTAATCCGGGTAATCGACCGAATCGTTAGTTGTCACCCCGAGGTCAGTAAATTCAACACCCTGAGCATTCAGGCATTCAACAATATTCTGTTTAAGGTTTAACCCACCGTGGTCACAGGCTATATACAGCATTATTCCCCCTATACCTTCCGAAACACAAGCGTTGCATTGGTTCCGCCGAATCCAAGTGAGTTGGTCATACTCACATCCACCCTGGCGTCACGCGCCGCATTAGGCACATAGTCCAGGGTACATTCTTCCGAAGGAGTATGGTGGTTGATGGTAGGCGGCACTACACTATTCTGCATCGCGAGCAAACAATATACTGCTTCCAGGGCTCCAGCCGCTCCCAGACCATGTCCGGTCATGCTTTTAGTGGAGCTTACCATGAGTTTGTCTGCATGCGCACCGAAGGTGGATTTAATCGCCAGAGTCTCGTACAGGTCGTTGAAGGGTGTGGATGTCCCATGTGCATTGATATAGTCAACGTCCTCCGGATTCATTGCGGCATTTTTGAGCGCCATGCGCATGCAACGCGCCGCGCCTTCGCCTTCCGGAGCCGGAGCAGTAAGATGGTATGCATCAGAAGTCAGGCCATAGCCTACAAGTTCACCGTAAATTTTAGCTCCGCGCTTTACCGCTGTTTCATACTCTTCAAGAATAACCATCCCGGCACCTTCAGCCATAATAAAGCCGTCACGATCAGTGTCAAAGGGACGGCTCGCAGCCTTGGGATCATCGTTTCGGGTTGAGAGAGCTTTCATGACACAGAACCCGGATACCCCCAGAGGAGTTATAGTAGACTCGGTACCGCCAGCGATCATGGCATCGGCGTCACCACGCTTGATCATATGATAGGCATCTCCAATTGAATGGGTACCGGTAGCGCATGCAGATACGGACGAAAGGTTAGGCCCTTTGGCACCGTATCGAATAGAGATCTGCCCCGGCGCAAGGTTGATGATCAGCATGGGGATAAAGAAAGGGCTTATACGTTTGTAGCCGCTTTTCTGGTAAACCTCATGATACTTTTCGATAGCTGGGAGTCCACCCAATCCAGACCCTACAAGAACCCCTACACGCTCGGCATTTTCTTCCGTAATCTGGAGACCGGAATCCTCCATCGCCATATCTGAAGCTGCCAGGGCATACTGGATAAAAAGATCCATCTTCTTGATCTCTTTTTTCTCTATAAAATCTGTAGGTTCGAAATCTTTAACTTCCCCGGCGATCCTGGAAGGGAGATCGGAAGCATCAAAGCGTGTGATCATGTCGATCCCCGAACGCCCTTCCATGAGCGCTTCCCAGTTTTTTTCAACCCCGGTGCCGAGTGAGGATACAACCCCTACGCCAGTAACAACTACTCTACGCATGCTCTGTCCTTATGAATATTCTGGTTTGTTTCTGCTGTAAAAGTGATATGGTTGCTGGCCGGTTCCTGATACTGATGTGATGGCTGGAGCGAGAATGTCATATACAAAGGGGGAGCCTGTCCGCATAGCGTGCATATCCGAACAGGCTCCAACCTATACGATCAGGAATCAGTATTGTTGCTTACGTACTCTACTGCGTCTTTTACCTTCTGAATTTTTTCTGCATCCTCATCAGAGATTTCAATCTCAAATTCCTCTTCGAGGGCCATGACCAGCTCAACGGTATCCAGAGAATCGGCACCAAGATCGTCCATGAATGAAGCTTCCATGGTTACCTGCTCTGCTTCAACACCCAACTGCTCAGCGACAATCTTCTGTACCCGTTCTTCAATTGAAGCCATTATCTTTCCTCCATAGTGTGAGTTAACAGCCTGAGGCTGTACTGTTTGTAACCTTGTTTTGTAGCCTGTATATCCCCAAGCTCGTGCGAAGGGATTTCCTGTTAATTTTACCTGACCCGACCAGGACCCTGTAGTTACATGTGCATGCCACCATTAACCGAAAGCTCATGCCCGGTAATATACCCGGCTGCTTCAGAGGCGAGAAAGGCAACTGCCGCCGCTACGTCCGCAGGTTTACCAAAGGTACCCAGGGGTATCTGATCCAGCATACTTTTACGCACCTTGTCAGAGAGCTCAGCAGTCATATCTGTCTCAATGAATCCTGGAGCCACCGCATTCACAGTAACGTTCCGGCGTCCGAGTTCAAGAGCGTTAGAGCGGGTCATGCCAACCAGCCCGGCCTTGCTGGCGCAGTAATTGGCCTGCCCCGCATTGCCCATCTGCCCCACTACCGAAGTGATATTTATTATGCGTCCATAGCGCTGTTTCGCCATCACCCGCGCAACAGCCCGGGTACACAAAAATGCCCCTTTAAGATTTATATTCAGCACTTCATCCCAGTGTTCGTCCTTGAGGCGAGGCAAAAGTGCATCACGTGTGATTCCGGCATTATTGATCAGGATATCCACACGCCCGAATGTATCCAATATAACCTTGAGCATGGCTTCAACATCCGCAGCAGCAGAAACATCCGCAGCCACAGATATAGCCTCACCACCCGCATCTTTAATCTGTTGCACCAGATCTTCAGTGTCGGTAGATCTGCGGCTTACCGCCACAATGGATGCCCCGTGCTCGGCCATGTGTTCGGCAATACTGCGTCCGATACCCCGGGATGCTCCGGTTATTACAGCAATTCTATCTTTAAACATATTCCACTCCACCTGTGCTGGTTCTAGCACTCCAGGACATTCTACACAAGCGCTTTTAGTGATTTGATATCTTCAATATTCGCGCTTGGCATTTTACGCTCAATCCGTTTAATCAGCCCGGAAAGAACCTTTCCAGGACCAATCTCGATAAAACGTTCTGTTCCCTGGTCAATCATGTTTCTGACAGATTCATCCCAACGCACTGGCGCACTCACCTGCCGAACAAGTAACTCTATGGTCTTACTGCTATCGGAGTAAGGAGTAGCTTCAACATTTGACACCACGGGAACGCTGAGAGGATTGATACTGACCTGCTCCAACTCAAGCTGGAGGCGTTCTCCGGCTGGAAGCATAAGGGGACAGTGGAACGGAGCACTTACCGGTAGGCGCATGGCCCGTCTGGCACCGCGTTCGGCAGCAAGTTCTAGGGCGCGTTCAACGGCTCTTGTGTGCCCGGCGATTACAATCTGCCCCGTAGCATTGTAGTTGGCCGGAGTAACGATCTCATCTCTCCCTTCACCCTTGGCCGCTTCAGCACAAATCTGCTGCAGGGTTTCAGCGTCAATTCCGAGTACCGCAGCCATGGCTCCTTCACCATCTGGGACCGCTTCCTGCATAAAGGTACCTCGCAGACGTACAATCCTGACCGCATCGGCAAAATCAAGAGCCCCAGCGGCAACCAGGGCGCTGTACTCGCCTAAAGAGTGACCGGCAAGCAGATCTGCTTTGAGGTCGGTTTCGTGCTGCAACACACGGAGCGCGGCAATACTTGCAGTGAGGATGGCAGGTTGGGTGTTAGCGGTAAGGCGTAATTGATCTTCGGGCCCCTCGTGGCACAGTCTCGAGAGATGCTGCCCCAGGGCGTCATCTGCCTGTTCAAACACCTCGCGTGCCTCACTGAATTCAGCGCAAAGTTCCTTGCCCATCCCCGTATACTGGGACCCCTGCCCCGGAAATATAAAAGCCAACATCTTACAATCCATAACTTAGTTTATTGAATTCAGAATTACACCACAATAGCTACCAGCGCAGCAGTGCAGCTCCCCAGGTAAATCCACCGCCGAAGGCGTCGAGTAATATCAGGTCGCCAGGGTTCAGCAACCCTTTGTGGTTGGCTTCGTCCAGAGCTAACGGAATAGATGCACCCGAGGTATTGCCACAGCGATCCACATTGACATACATCTGCCCCTCACTGAGTTTCAGGCGTTTGGATACCCCGTCCAAAATTCTACGGTTGGCCTGGTGAGGAAAGAGTTTTGCAATCTGGGTAACATCCAGATTATTGAACTTCAACGTCTCCTGCGCTACATCGTACATGGAACGCACAGCCATCTTGAACACTTCGTTCCCCGCCATTTTCAGGAACGGAAGGCGCTCCTCAATACCGGAAACGCTTGCAGGATAACGTGATCCGAACCCGGGCTGATACAGCAGCTCCCACTGAGATCCATCTGCGTGCAGGTGGGTGGAGAGAACCCCGTTCTCACCTTCCTGCCCTTCGAGGACAACTGCACCGGCACCGTCACCAAACAGGATACAGGTGTTGCGATCCTCCCAGTCAATAATGCGACTCAAGACCTCAGCACCTATGACCAGTGCACGTTTACACGTGCCGGTTTCTATGAATTTGGCCGCGCTAGCTAATGCATACACAAAGCCACTACATGCCGCAGACACATCCCATGCTGAGGCATTCGTGGCGCCAATTTTGTCCTGAACCAGACACGCAGTAGATGGCCAGGGGAAATCACCGGTAATAGTGGCTAAAACCACCATATCAATCTCTTCCGGAACCACTCCTGCCATATCCATTGCTTTACGCGCTGCATTTACCGCAAGATCAGAGGTCTGTTCACTATCTGCAGCAATGTGACGCTCATTAATGCCTGTACGCGCAGAAATCCACTCATTATTGGTGTCAACCATCTGCTCCAGATCAAAATTGGTCAGAATACGCTCGGGTAGATAGGACCCCGTGCCGATAATACGTGCTTTTATGTCCGCCACTTGTAAAGTTCTCCAGTCATCCGGATCACCTCAGGGTTTTATTCAGACGAATATTGCGTCTAACCAACCTGAGGCGCATCCTGTGCATCTTTCCCGCCATCGGGATTGGATCCAGGCGGTTCCGATTTTCCCCCCATCCTGTCGAGCTGGGCAATGAGATCGTCGTTTACCGAGGTCAAAATACTTTCTGCTGCCTGTTTGATTGCAGTAGCAATGGATTTGGCACTTGAACTTCCATGACAGATAATACAGGTGCCGCGAATCCCCAACAAGGGGGCACCGCCGTACTCCTCACAGTCGATCTTCTGTTTGAACGCTTTAAATGCCGGACGCGCCAGGAGGTAGCCAATGCGGGCCAGAAATCGGGAGTGTAACTCCTCGCGTAACATGGATGCAATACTGCTTGCGAGTCCCTCGGATGTTTTAAGGACAATATTACCCACGAAACCATCGCACACAACCACATCGACGGCGCCGCTGTAAATATCACGTCCCTCCACATATCCGAGATAATTGAGATCGTGCTGTTTCAAAAGTGCATGGGTGTTGCGGGTCAGATCGTTGCCTTTTTTTTCTTCCGCACCATTCGACAGCAGCCCCACTCGGGGAGCGGAAATTCCCATGACATTGCGCGCGTACACATCGCCCATAATGGCGAATTGTTCAAGATGGGAAGGGCGACAGTCGACATTCCCACCGACATCGAGGATCAGAACTTCACCGTTGCGTGCAGGCATGATGGTAGCAATGGCAGGACGTTCAATGCCTCTAATACGCCTCACCACAAACATTCCTGCAGCCATGGTAGCCCCGGAATTGCCCGCACTTACTACAGCCTGCGCTTTTTGTTCTTTGACCAGGTCAAAAGCAACCCTGATGGAGGAATCCTTTTTTTTGCGCACTGCATCAGAGGCGGAATCATTCATGGTTACCACTTGAGTGGTGTGCTTGACTTCCAGTCTCATTCCGCTGATATCGTAGTGACTGAGTTCCTGTTCGATACGCTCAGCGTCGCCCAGCAGGATAACTTCAACCCCGGAGGTGCGCGCGGCAAGGACAGCGCCTTCAACTTCTACCGCGGGGGAGTTGTCCCCCCCCATGGCGTCAACTGCAATAGTTACCGTTTTCATCAAAACGCTCAAATCGTCTAAATTCAGACAGTTGTATCCAACACTTCACGATCTTTATAGTAACCACACGTACCACACACACGATGAGACTGTTTAGGCTCATCGCACTGAGGACATAATGATACTCCCGGAATGTTCAGATGATCATGGGAACGGCGCATATTACGTTTTGATTTTGAAGTTTTCTTCTTGGGTAATGCCATGTTCCTACTCCTTAAATGTAATCTTCGCTAACAAACAGTTTGTCTGCACATAAACAATATGCAGTCAAATTTCGAATAAAAATGAAACAAACGCGTAAAAGTAAACCAAACAGAGGTTATTTTTCAACCTTAAAATCCCGCAAAGCCGCAAAATGAATACTGATGTTGCCATCGCTGCAACTGCACTCGCCCGTGTTGAGGTTGGCACCGCACGCAGAGCACAGACCTTTGCACTTTTTCGAACACAGGGGACGCTGGGGGAGAGCAAGAACTATCTGTTGCTGAATTTCATCACACAGGTCTATGGCTTCTCCATCGAAAATCTCAAGCCCCATCTGTTCTGCACTGAGCTCAACCTCAGACCCATCCTCGTCTTTTACCTCCGGAAGTTGCTCCACATAACTCTGATGGAATTCAACCTTAATTTCATCCCAGTGCTCTTCGAGACAACGGGAACACTCCATCCGCACCGTTACTTCGGCGCTACCGTTGACCTCTATCAGCTGCGCAACCTTATGCAGACGCACATGGCATGCGACCGGGGAAAATTCCTTTACTACTCCCTCATTCTGGAGCTGCGCCAGTACCGGCAGATCTTCAGGAGAGTAGGTATTATCCAGTACGAGGCCTTCGCCTCTTATTTCATCCACACTTACTTGCATTACTTCTGTACCATAATTAAGTTGGTTTGTATTGCTGCACGGACAATGCATGTACGTACAAAACTGCTAAAATAATTAAAAAAGAGGTCGACAGTATAGGTCCTACTCAAGCATTGTCAAGGGTGAAATCCCCCCTTTACACAGGTAGCCAAGCCACGTTCTGATTTTGTCAATTTTAAGCCCGCAGGAAGAGAGAAAATTCTTGACAACGAAAAAGCGCAGCCATTTCAATGGAGTAACTTCATAACCCACAGCACCTGTTGATAAGGTGTGGAAAAGACTGTTAAAGACTGGCATCATGCAGTAATAAAAACAACTTTCTCCATTTTGCCTATTTTTTAGGCACACTATTTTTTTCAATATTTACAGCCAGTTATGGATAAAAAATAAAAAAATGTACATATTTATCCTGGTTCAGGCGTAGCAACACAAATGTCCCCCTCATCCCCTTTAGTGGAGTTACAAATATGTTAATAACATTGCTCACAATCTTTATTCTCGTGCCTATTCTTGAGATATATGTACTTATCTCGGCGGGAAAGATTATCGGTATATTGCCGACCATCGGTCTTATTATTCTGACAGGCATAGCAGGAGCTTATCTACTCCGCACCCAGGGAGCGGATGTCTTGGGTCGGATAAACAGTGCCCTTAATGAGGGCGAATTGCCCACAGATGAACTTATCGATGGAGCCATGATTTTTTGTGGCGGACTGACCCTGCTTACTCCGGGATTCTGCACCGACATCTTCGGCTTTGCTATGCTTCTGCCCCTCACCAGGCCCTGGTTGAAAAAGTGGATAAAGCGCTACTTTAACCGCAGGGCAGAGAGTGGAAATATATATATCTACCGGAGATAGAAAACTTATGCAGTGCGGCACTGCCTCCCTGAGGCTGCCGCACTGCATATGCAAGATTATTTACTGCGTTTGCCCCAGACCAGAAACACCGGATATTCCCTGTCTCCGTCCGGACGTTGCTTGAGTATGACATGTGCCTGGGTGGAGCCAAGGTTAGTAAGCCCGAGGTGCGCAAGGATCTCCTGCAGGTGGACACTCTGGATACCGGACTGGATTATACCCTCGGGTTGATCATGGAAGGAACCGTCATCATTTTCCAGATCGGAGAGCGCAAGCATTCCTCCGGGTTTAAGGGCTCCCACCAGATGTTCAAGTACCGGCTCGATCTCGGGCAGGTGGTGTAGCACCATATTGCTGTAGATGAAATCATATTCGGTACTGCCCAGTTGCTCCAGATCATCGTCTACCAATTTGATGCTCACCTCGTTAACGCCAAGATCTGCAGCTTTTTTCTCCACCACGTCCAACATCTCCTGAGCACGGTCTACGGCAACCACCTCATCTAATAAATCGATCAGATTAAAAGTCACCATCCCGGTACCACAGCCAAACTCCATAGCCCGACATTGTGCGGGTATTTCAACATGCTCACGAATGGCGTTTGCCACTCCTGCTGCAAGCTTTACCCGCTGCGGTTTTTCATCCCAGCTTGCGGCAACCGTGTTAAAGTCTTTAACCTTTGTTTCCATACTTCATCCCTTTATCAGTTCTGTTTACGCGGAAATAAACATCGTTCGATTCAGATTTCACACCAGGCATCGCAGGCGGGAAAATAGAGGCCAGCACGGCAACACCTTCCGGGTTCAAGCTGCTGCATCAGGGTACGATAACGCTCTAATTGAGGTGCATAGACCTCACCCTGACGCTGACAAAAGGCTTCCAGCCTTTCACCGCTTTCAGGAATTGCGCTCTTGTAGTCAACAATCCAGCGTTCATTGGTGTCAGGATCGACAAAAGTACGATCCACCACTCCGATGACACTCTCCCCCACAGATACGCCGCACACCTCAAACTCTGCGCTCGCATCCGGATATGGTTTCAGGATCCAGCGCCCGATTTTACTCTCTATGCTCCGCTCCAGCATGTCGATGCAGGTTGCTGCGAGGGAATCAGCCTCTTGAGTGTAGCCCTCGAGGGCAAAGCGCTGCACCATCCCCTGCCGCAGAGAATGGATATACTCGCGTTGTTGGCGCACCGTATCAACACACAGATAAGCGAGATATTCATGCACCACGGTACCCACAACAGCGCTGCGGCGCAACTCTGAAGCAAAGGGGCGGTGTGCTGCGGAGCTTTGCTGTATCCCGGAAGATTCCCCCTCTGTCTCAGGTGAAGAATACGCCGGGAAGTGTTCCTGCGGCATGCGCTTCAGCAGCGATTCCGCAACCTTTTCCACGTTTTCTTCTTCCATTGTCTCATCCACAGGGACAGACGCAAAAAAGGGCTGACATACCGGCCACATCAATTCGAGCAGCGAACCACTGGCTGGAGTACTGGTACCCGAGGCATCTAACGGGGCATGGGCATAACAATAGAGTTTTTTACGCGCTCGGGTTGCTGCCACATACAACAGTCGTGCGCTTTCGTATTCCTCTTTGCGTTTTTCCATGCGCCCCAGCATGGCATAAACCGGATCAGGCTCAATAGCACCGCGCTCGGCTACAGGCGCAAGCAATAAGCCAAAATGGGGGTCTTCTTCCCAGCGCAGGAGGGATTTGGAACTTCCGCGTGATTTACGTCCCAAACCCGGGAGAAATACATGGTCAAACTCCAACCCTTTGGCTTTATGGATAGTCATAACATGGATCTGCGTTCCCACCCCTCCCTGCGCGCGCGCATATAACTGATCAAGCTGTTGTTCCAAATGGACGAAATTCTCCACATCACCACCGCGATCGCAACGCTCCAACACCGTCCCTAATTGCTCCAACACCTCAAGCTCTGAAGAGCTCCAACACTGCTGCACCTTCAGAGCAACCAGACATTCTTCACACAGGCGTCGAAGCGGAAGACGTCCACGCAAATGCTGATAGTGCACCAAAATCCGACCTACATGGGCAAAGCGTGTGCGCCCATCTTCAGACAAATCCGGCATATCCTCGACATGCTTCAACGCTGCAGCAAGAGTAGAAAAACGTGCAATATAACTCAGATCCACCAGGGTCAGGCCGCACCATGGAGCGCGCAACACACTCATCCAACTGAGCTTATCCGCCGGGTGGATCAGAGTCTTGAGCACAGATACGGCATCACGCACCAACATATCATCTTTCAGAGGTTCAATATCCTGCGCCTGATATTCAATCTCGTCACGCTGAAGCAAAGGGATTATAGCACCCAGGTGGGAGCGGGAACGCACCAGTATCGCGATACTCTCATCGCTGCTGGAAGCGAGTATCTTCTTAATCTGCCCCACCACCGCTTGTGCTTCGGTATCCAGATCAGAGTGCGCCATGGGAACAAACTTAAGGGCTTCATCATCCGGAGGATGTATCGGAACTGCAGGAGTAAAACGCACCGCGCCACTTCCAGCGTGTTCGCGGGAAGGGAATATGGCACGAAACCATTGATTGGCGAGCTCAACCAGGCTGCCCTGGGAGCGAAAATTTAGCGTCAACTGCAGAGGTACGAGTCGGATCTGCCCAATCCCCTCGCTGTCGGCGCGCAGAAAAAGCCCCACCTCTGCCTCACGAAAACGGTATATGGACTGCATCGGATCACCCACGATAAACAGGGTACGCCCTCTGCCCTCATCCCATGCGCTGGTGAGGGTTTCGAGCAGACTGAACTGCAGCCAGGATGTATCCTGAAATTCATCTACCAGGATATGTTCGATCTGTTGATCGAGTTGCAACAACAGATCCGTCGGGTTACCACTTTCGACCAGAGCCTGACGTGCACTCAAGGCTATTTCGGTAAAATCAGCCTCTGTTCTGGCACGGAACTCCACCCACAGTTGTGCTACCAACCGCGGGAGTACCACAAGCATGGCGTGTAGCACTTCCCAGGCGCTGGAAGCATAGTGCGGCGGTGGCAACGTCTTCACCTCGTGCCACAAACCCGGATCAACTGAATCTCGAAGGGTTTCAAGAACTTCGAGCGCTTCATTCTTCATTTCCCTGCTCTGCGCATCCCTGCCCGGAGGAAAGCCGCTATTCTTATCCACGCGCTTGCGCCACTGCCCCTGGGCGGTAAGGAGCATAGAAGCCAGAGCCTGCCACTGCGGTAGCTCAGAAGCTACGGGAGAGGGGAATGCAGAACTCGCATAGGCACAAACAGGACTGGCATCGTCGGCACAATGGCATGCGGCATAGGCTGTGAGACGGTGGAGTTGATGTTTAAGCTCAGAATCCAATTGTTGCTGCGCCTGCGTAAGTATCTCTTCAACCTTATTTGCGAGACTCTCCTCCAGAGCAGCGCGCATCTGCTCCGGATCGGCAAGGATATGTCGCATCCACTGATCTCGACGCGCCAGAAGATCAATGAGCATATTTTCCATAATATCCGCGCGGTTATCTAAATGCGCCAGCAGCATATCCACTGCAGCGCGGGTCGAAGAATCGAGGCGCCGGGTAAAGAGTAAACTGCGCACCGCATCCTGATAGTGCTGTTGGGGGAAATCGCTAACGCGTGGCAACGCTCCCAGGCGGGACAACCATGGCATCCGCCGCACCAGCTCGGCATTAAGGCTGTCGATGGTCTGAATTCGCAGTTGTGCCGGAGCCTGGAGAATATTCCACTTCTGGCGTATGTCACGTTTCAATACGGCCTGCGCCAGCGCTCGAGTAGTGCGCTGATGCTCTGACAATTCGCCCTCCGGGGGGGCAGCTGCAGCGCTGAGCGCTCCTACGACGCGCTCACGCATCTCGGCTGCGGCCTTGCGCGTAAAGGTAATAGCGAGGACTTCACCGGGTTGCTTAACCCGCGCAAGCATAACCAGAAAGCGTTGGATCAAAAGTTCGGTTTTCCCCGAACCTGCAGGCGCACGCACAATACAGGAAATTTCGGGATCGAGGGCACGCCTGCGCGCGGAAGCATCGCTTAATTCCGCATCCATTTCAGCTTCAGGTCTGCTCATAACTCCTCTCTTACCGGTGCTACAGGTCCAGGGGTATCCTTGATACGACACAGGGGATGCAATTCACAGAACTGGCACACTTGCGCCTGCGCCGGTTTCACATCTGCACGCCCGCTGGCAATATCCGCCGCCAGCTGTTCCAGTCTGCTGCGCCATTGCTCCCGGAGTTCTTCCCACTCTTCACTATTTATGCCCTTGAGTGGCTTCACGGTGTTATGCGCATCTGCATCTGTGGCGCATACCCCTTTAAAGATGCACTCTCCCGCGCGTACCTGCGCTATCCCTACACCCATCGCTGGCTGGTGCTTGCCATATAGAGCATACAGGGGCAATTGCGGTTCCAGCAGGGTTTCTCCTACAATATCTTTGACAGACACCACACCGGTTTTATAGTCAATCAGTACTATCCCGCCGTCAGTTAACATTTTATCCACCCGATCCGCAATGGCGGTAACCTTGAGTACCCCGACCTGGAGATCTTCGCGTTCTTCAACACTCAGGACCCTGAACGGATCTCAAGCCACTCGAGGGCGAGATTCACAAGGCGCTGCTGTTCCAACGTACGCAGACTATGCGGTATATACCCATTGCGATTTTCCTCCAGGATTGTGTTGCACAGCTGAGCCAAAAGGGTAAGGATGTAGTTCTCATCAAGACGCATGAGCTTTTCCTGGGTGCGCACATCTTCCCAGAAGCGCTGCAGAAGAAAATGAAGGAGACTGCCCCGTACGCGCATATCTACTCCTTCAACCGGCACTTCCAGAGCATCAACACGCATGCGGTAATTGGCATAGGCACGGAAGGGACACGCCGCCTGCGCCTTCAACAGATATGTGCCACCCTTTACTCTGTAGGGTGGAGATTCCGTTTTGAATTCAGCATCCAGGGTGATTCCGTGGCTATCCTGTAGAATTTCGAGTTCTATTGGATCTGTTCCAGGAGCAGTCCATTCCTGCGCGGTTGTCTGAAGCTCCTGCACGGAAGAATGACATAAAGGTAAAAACGGACTCGGTGTGTAGGCGTTTCCCTCTTCACTGCATTGGGGAAAGCTGAAATTCACCTCTGGAGCCAGGGTCTGGAGTTGCCGCATCAGACGCGCACAAAACTCAATCTCCCGCTCCACACTCGCACGCGGCATGGCGTATTCTTTTTGCACCTGCACCGGAATAAAGGTGTTGTAGTTAAGCGGCGCAGGGAGAACCTGATCGTGAAGACCAACTATCCACACCGCATCACATGCAAGGGCCACCCCTTCCAGTAACCCAACCACCTGCAGACGCTTATCCCGTGCTGAAGGCTGAAACATGCTCTCATCACACAAACGCTGGAGCAGGCGCCCAGCTTCCTGGCGCGGGATATCACCTTCCACCGCAGTCAGGGAAGTAAACTGGGGTAAAATCTGTTCCTCCCACGCCTGAAGTATCTGATAGGTTTCGGAATCAGGAGCATAGTCACCCGGCCAACCTGTAGTATGGAGAATTGAAGTGAAAATTTCCCCCCAGGTTAAGGGGGAATGGAGGGTGTCCGTACGGCACAAATCCCTGAGCGCTGCCGTGATGCGCTCAACACCCGATCGGTAATACCCCTTCTGATCCAGCATATGCATGTAGGTATCCAGATACGCGCGTGGCCTGGAGCAAGTACGCAGAAACGCTTCAGCCGCAGCATGGGTATCCATATGCTGTTGCCCTCCGCTAAACCAGGGGGAACGAAGAAGATATCCGAATTCATTCAGATCCAGAGGTTCTGCAACCTGCACAAAACGCAGTGCCGCCTGAATAACACCGTACTGACTCAGAGGTTTGCCCAGGGATATATTTAGAGAGACCTCCTCTGTTTCAACTTCGGCACTGTTGTGGGTTGCTGCCTCGCGAAAAATGCGCTCTATGGTAGAATACTGGCGCTCAAGTTCAGGAACAATCACCCCCACACGCCTTCCTGCAGCAATATGGTTATAGGCCCAGTATGCTACCTGTTGCAGCTCCGCCTGAGGGTCAGCGCATGCGTATACATGGGGAACAATCTTTTGCTCTTCGATGTGCGGCTCGATAATTATGGTTTCTTTAGCAGCCAGGGTGTTACATAAAGAACGTAATTGCGGCGAAATCTCGTCGAACCCAATCAACCACACTTCAGCTGGAGCGCCAAGTTTACCCTCTTGAAACGCGTCTCGCATATGGATCCCCAGACGCTGAGAATCCATATATCCATGGGTGTCACAATATTCCAGGTAAACCGCACACCAGCGCTTGAACGCATGCTCTTCGGGGGTAACAGCGGTATAATCATCCAGCGCAACCAGATGCTCACACAGTGCAGCATAGGCCTTGAGAGACTGTTTCACCGTTGCTCCCACCTGGAGCAGGGCATATTGATGCTGTTTCAGATCTGTGCTGACGATCCGCTGCCACAAGGTGTGCTGCTGGGCGGGATTGAGGAGATTCCCGCTGGATACATGCTGCACCAGACAGCGACGCCACCATAGAGAGGGGGTAAATATCTGTGGTCTTACCCACGCACTCTCACCCCGCTCCAGTTGCCAAGCTTGGTACTCACTCAACAGGGTACGGCTCATGCGCTGATTCACTGTGAGGATTACTGCCTGGCGCTGCGCTGCCTCAAAGATCTCCTGCGTTTGATACAACACCTTAATACCTATTCCTTCCCGTTTTTATGTTCTGCAGCACTGTTATCTTCCTTCGCCGAAGCTGGCTTCAGATCTACATCAAAGGGAAACATAAATCGATACACCATGCCGGAATAAGCATCCGCAAGATAGAGATTGCGATCAGGAGCAACAGCGAGAGCTGTGGGTTGAGCATATAATTTCGTGGGTGTAGCCCCACTGCTGACCACGTCAACCCCCCACCCGGTCAGATCCCCCTGTTCATCCAGAGGCAGCCCCACAATCCGGAATCCCCGGCCCTGTGCGTCATATACCCGTCCTTTGAGAGCAACATACAACATGGATTGATAACGCGCCGGAGCATCCAGATTGGCGCCAAAAGCAAGCCCGGCGGGGGAACTGTGGGGAGGGAGAAACGCAACAGGAGCATCAGTGGTTGTGCAGATTGTTTTGGTACCCAGGTCTTTATCCGGAACCCGAAACCCATAGCAGAAGGGCCAGCCGTAATCTCCTCCCTGTTTTATGACATTGATCTCATCCGGCGGGGAGTCAAGATCCAGGGTCTCCGGGGAATCTTCAAGTGCCCACAACGCTCCTGTTTGAGGATGAAGTACCAGTGCTCGTGCATGGTGCAACCCGGCAGCAAAGAGTTCAACTTCGCCCGCAGGGGTAATCCGCAGTACTGCGGCACGCTGCCAGTTTAACTCTTGCGGCTCAGCATCCCCTGCGCCCATGGAAAGATAGATAGTTCCGTCTGCATCAATAGCAAGAGAACGATGTTCTGTTGCTATGGCCGGAGGGAGGTCGGATACGACGGTCTCTGCAGTTACTTCTTGTCCTGTCGCAGATGCGGGATTTGTGAGTTTAAGTACTTCCGTGCGGGTTGCAACATACAAGGAGCCAGCATACCACTCCAGCCCCATGGGGCGATCCAGCCCTGAATAGAAAATATTCTTGCGCCACATGTCGCTGCGGGGCTTGTCAGCGGCAGAAGATGCTGAAGACGGATTTTCTCGCTCCACACGATATACCATGCCTGAATCGGGCAGAGATGCGTACATAACCTCCGGATCGGCTTCAGCAGGGAAGACTATATCTTCTATACCCTTCAGGCCGCACACTATCGGATGGATATCCATCCCGGTGAGCAACGTGATCTCACCTGTGGAAGCTCGCCCATCCGCACATTCCAAAGACAGGTTCCGGCTCTGCACGCCGAAGTCCGGAGCCTCACGGCGATCATTATCTGAGCCGAGGCTGGAATTGTGTTCGGAAGGGAGAGTGGCAGGATCTGCATTGAGTTCCGGAGTCAATCTATATACCCGCGCCCTATTGCCCTCCTCAGGAGGTGGCCACAGACGTTCCGCTGTGAAATGGGCCAGCAGCACCGCCATGGGGATGGCAAGCAACAACATCCCCCTGCCCCAGCGTTTCCCGATCAACGCGAGGGCAAATCCCACCCCGAGCATGAGCACAAACAACAGCAACGGAGAATCGAATGAAAATGTTTTCACTCCGAATAAAAGCAGTGCTGCACCCCACAGCAGAAGCATGTACAGGAGAAATTCTATTACTCCGCGCATTTATCCGTTTTGATCCTGTCCCTGCCCTAGGTGATACCCTTTCTGCAGATAATTAACCACATAGTCATACACTGCAGAACTCAAGGTATGTTGCTTGCCGGTATACCCTGCATCGCGCAGTTTTGTTACATCGGAACAGGTATAGTACTGGTAGCGATCGCGCAGCTCAGCAGGCATGTCGATATATTCAATATCGGACTCCAGTCCCAGGGCGGAAAAAATGGCTCCGGCGAGATCATTCCAGGTGTTAGCGCTCGAACTACCTATATTAAAGATACCGTTCACCTCAGGATGCTTAAAAAAGTACAGTGTCATATCCACCACATCCTTGATATACACAAAATCACGCTTCTGCTCCCCATGCGCATATTCGGGGCGGTAGGATTTAAACAGACCTATCTTACCGTTGCGCATAATCTGTTCGTAGGCTTTGATAACCAAAGAGCGCATCTCCCCCTTGTGGTATTCGTTGGGTCCAAACACATTGAAGAACTTTAACCCTGCAATAGAGTCCAGCATTCCCTCACGTCGGGCCCATAGATCAAACATATGCTTGGAATAGCCGTACATATTAAGGGGGAGCAGTTGATCGAGATCCGACTCCGCATCGATAAATCCATGATTTCCGTCGCCATAGGTAGCGGCACTCGAGGCATAGATAAAGCGTGCATTCAAGTGGCGCGCAAACAGAGCCATTTGCTTGGTGTACTCGAAGTTATTCTGCACCAGATAACGCGAATCCGTTTCGGTAGTAGTGGAACACGCACCCATGTGGAAAATCGCTTCGATCCCATCTGCGCCCAAACCACACAGATGAGGCAACTCCTCACCAAGGGCGAAGCGCAGAAAGTCATCTTTCTCCACATAGTCGGCATAGCGCAGCGGAGCAAGATTGCGCCATTTATCTGAGGTACCTAGGGCATCAACGATCAGTATATCATTGCGCCCCAATTGATTAAGACGCCACACCAGGGCACTGCCGATAAACCCCGCTCCTCCGGTTACAACAATCATGGTTTCAATATCTCCTTAATAATATGCCTGGTTGGGTTAAAGCTGAAATTCCGGGTGAAACTCTGGTATAGTGCTTGGACTTGCGAAATTGTCCCATCTGGAACGGATATTAGCACTGCAGAAGATCGGGCGCAAACAAGTTACAATCCTTGATATTTAACCCCGTTTAAGTATGGCTAAACAGCGTTCTATATTTCGCAGAATCGGGCTGATTGTTCTTGACAATTCTGTTTATACAAGTCTATGTTCTTTTTTCAACAAGCCTAAAATAGTAAATATCATGTGCTGCTCCTAAGTCCCCTTTTAGTGTAACTTATGCTCCCTTTCAATGACTTCCGGCTTTCACAGTGCGGCGCAAATATTTTTTACTCCTACTAAAAACTGAAAGGACACGCAACATGGCCAAAAATAGTGAAGCTCTCGAATATCACAGTAGTGGACGCAAAGGGAAAATAGAGGTAATCGCCACCAAACCATGCCTCACCAGTCGCGACCTTTCCCTTGCCTACAGCCCCGGCGTGGCGGAACCATGTCTGGAAATTGAAAAAAATCCCAAAGATGCCTACGAGTATACCGCCAAAGGGAATCTGGTGGCAGTGGTTTCCAACGGTACCGCCGTACTCGGACTGGGGGATATCGGCGCCCTCGCAAGCAAACCGGTAATGGAGGGAAAAGGTGTTTTATTCAAGCGCTTTGCCGATGTTGATGTATTTGATATCGAAATCGACTCCAAAGACCAGGAAGAAATTGTGCGCACGGTAAAGCTACTTGAGCCCACGTTTGGTGGGATCAACCTTGAGGACTTCAAAGCGCCGGAGTGCTTCTACATTGAGGAACAACTCAAGGAACGCATGAACATCCCGGTATTCCACGACGACCAACACGGTACCGCCATTATTGCGAATGCCGGACTCATAAACGCTCTTGAAATTATCGGTAAGGATATCGGGAAAATCCGCATTGTGGTCAATGGCGCCGGGGCGGCCGGGATCGCCTGTGCCAATATGGCTATTACCCTGGGAGCCAAGCAGGAAAATATGATTCTGTGTGACAGCAAAGGGGTAATCTACAAAGGGCGCAAAGAGGGTATGAACCCTTATAAAGAACGCCTCGCCACCGAATCACATATGCGCACCCTGGATGAAGCTATGGAAGGTGCGGATGTCTTCTTCGGTGTTTCGGCTAAAGATGTTGTAACTCCGGAGATGGTCGCAAGCATGGCCGCTGACCCGGTTATCTTCGCTATGGCGAACCCGGATCCCGAGATCCTTCCCAGCGAAGCGTTTAAGGTGCGGGACGATGTGATCATGGGCACCGGGCGCAGTGATTTCCCCAATCAGGTCAACAACGTGTTGTGCTTCCCGTTCCTGTTCCGCGGGGCTCTCGATACCAACGCCACCGCCATCAATGACGAAATGAAGATGGCTGCGGTAAAGGCACTCGCTAATCTGGCCAAGGAAGACGTGCCCGATTCGGTTATCAAGGCCTACGGCAACACCAAGTTTTCCTTCGGGCGCGACTACCTGATCCCCAAACCCTTCGATCCGCGCGTTCTGCTACACGTGGCTCCCGCAGTGGCGCAAGCGGCCATCGACAGCGGAGTGGCGCAGACCCACATCGAGGATATGCAAAAATATACCGAATCCCTTGAAGCCCTGCAGGGGCGCTCCAAGGAGATCATGCGTACCCTGATCAACAAAGCCAAGTCATGTCGCAAACGTATTGTGTTCCCCGAGGGCGACCATGACAAAATTCTACGCGCTGCTCAGGTGCTCATGGATGAGCGCATTGCCATCCCCATCCTCCTGGGGCCGGAGAAGGAAATCATCAACAGTATCCGCCGTTTGGGTCTGGATTTGCACGGGGTACAGATTATTGATCCGCACGACAATCCGAATACCAAAAAATACGCGGAAGAATTCTTTCGCCTGCGCCAGCGCAAAGGGGTCACCCAGGCAGAAGCGATCCGCACAATGGGACACGAGCCCAACTACTTCGGTGCTATGATGGTACACATGGGCGACGCAGATGCCATGCTTTCGGGTATTAATCACCATTACCCCGAAACCATCCGCCCCACCCTCGAAATTATCGGTAAGCAGGACGAGATCATGGGGGTACATGGTCTGTATATGCTGGCGTTTAAAAATCAGGTGGTTTTCTGCGCCGACACCACTGTGTGTATCGATCCCAGCGCGGAAGAACTTGCGGAGACCGCTATTCTCGCAGCCAATAAAGCACGCCATTTCGATGTGGAACCACGTGTTGCCATGCTCTCATTCTCCAACTTCGGCAGTGCCAACCATCCTTTTACCACCAAAATCCGCGAGGCTACCAAATTGGTAAAAGAATGGGCTCCTGAGCTTATAGTTGAAGGTGAAATGCAGGCTAATGTCGCGTTTGACCATGAAATTACCGAGCGCCAGTACCCCTTCTCCGCTATTAAAGGTGATGCCAACGTCCTCATCTTCCCGGATCTTGATTCCGGCAATATTGCCTACAAGCTCTTGAATAAACTAGGCGGTGCCGAGGCGGTAGGTCCGATACTCATGGGGGTGAAAAAACCTGTGCACGTACTTCAGCGCGGTGACGATGTGAACGACATTGTCAACCTTACAGCTGTGGCCGTGGTAGATGCACAAAAATCAATGGAACAGGAAGTTCATAAAAACTGAGTTACGCCTGGAGTTACGCCCGGAGTTACGCCTGTAATGTAAGTTCCATGTAAAACAATGACGCACAACAATAAGCCCCTGACTATACGCACAGTCAGGGGCTTATTGCGTTAAAGCACAGCACCCCTCTCGCGATGGTGCAGATCCAATCCCGCACTTCATACACTTCCAAATTCTACCCATCCCTGCTACAATCCGACCTCTTTGCAGCACCATCAAACATTTAATTCAGCAGCACCGGCCAGGAGGTTCTGTCATGCGCTATAAAAGCACCAGAGGTTCAGTTTCAGATATATCGTTTTCCGATGCAGTTATGATGGGGTTAGCCACCGATGGTGGTCTGCTACTCCCGGAATATATCCCGAGTATATCCGAGCAGGAGCGCGCCAGATTCCGCTCCATGGAATATCCCGAAGTGGCGTACAATATTATAAAGCGCTTTGTGGGCGATAACATCTCTACTGACGATCTGCAACAGATTATTCAGCGCTCATACAGCAAGTTTACCCACCCTCAAATCACCCCGGTCCAGCGCCACGGAGAGGTACATATCCTGGAGTTGTTCTACGGCCCCACCCTGGCTTTCAAGGATGTGGCACTGCAGTTTCTTGGCAACCTGTTTGAATATCTGCTCAAGAAACAAAATTCACAC
>JAIVHC010000227.1 GCA_020201305.1 Geobacteraceae bacterium | reverse complement strand
GGTGCAGGATCAGATTATATTGTTGTGGTACTCCTGCAGACTGCGCACCTCACCTTTGCCGTTGCTGCGCGCCTCTATCCCTTTGGCTGCCGCTACGGCCGCTGCAGTGGTGGTCATGTAGGGGACCTTGTACTTGATTGCAGCCTTGCGGATGTATGAATCGTCATGGGTGCTCAGGCGTCCCGCCGGGGTGTTGACCACCAGCTGAATTTCGCCGTTGGTGATGGCATCGGTGATATTGGGACGCCCCTCGTGCAGTTTGAGGATGGTATCTGCCTCCAGGCCGTTATCCTTCAGATAGGCGGCAGTTCCCCCTGTTGCCACCAGGGCGAAGCCAAGGGCACTGAACTGGCGCGCCGCATCCAGGGCTCCGGGTTTGTCCGCCCCAGCGACCGTGATGAGTACTCTGCCCTCCTGGGGCAGGCGCCCGTTGGCCGCATCCTGGGCTTTGAAGAACGCGAGGCCATAGTTGTCCGCGAGACCCAGCACCTCGCCCGTGGAGCGCATCTCCGGCCCGAGGACCGGGTCCACTTCCGGGAACATATTGAAGGGGAATACCGCCTCCTTGACCCCAAAGTGGGTGATGTTGCGGCGTTTCAGGCCCAGGTCGGCGAGTTTTTTGCCCAGCATCAGTTCTACTGCGATCTTGGGCATGGGGATATTGCACACCTTGGATACCAGAGGGACGGTGCGGCTCGCGCGTGGGTTGGCTTCGATGATGTACACCTTGTTGTCCGCAATGGCGTACTGGATGTTCATGAGCCCCACCACCCCCATCTCCACCGCAATGCGGCGTGTGTACTCTTCGATGGTATCAAGATGTTCCCTGGCGATATTGATGGGCGGAATCACACACGCAGAGTCGCCCGAGTGTACCCCCGCCATCTCAATATGTTCCATCACCGCCGGGACAAAGGCATCATGCCCATCGCAAATCGCATCCGCCTCGGCTTCAATGGCATTTTCCAGAAAGCGATCGATGAGGATGGGGCGCTCCGGTGATACTACTACCGCCTTTTCGAGGTAGGTGCGCAGTTCCTCCTCCTCGTGGACAATCTCCATGGCACGCCCCCCGAGAACATAAGAAGGGCGCACAATAAGGGGATAACCGATGCGCGCCGCGATGTCGATGGCCTGTTCAAAGGTACTGGCCATGCCGCATTCCGGCTGCGGAATCTCGAGTTTTTCCATCATGGCATTGAACTGATCGCGGTCTTCCGCCTGGTCGATGGTGGCGGGGGAGGTGCCGATGATGTTGACTCCTGCCGCTTCGAGTTCTGCGGCAATATTGAGGGGTGTCTGCCCGCCGAACTGCACCACGATCCCTTCCGGCTTCTCCTTCGCATAGATGGAGAGGACATCCTCGACGGTCAGGGGTTCGAAATAGAGCTTATCCGAGGTGTCGTAATCGGTGGAAACGGTCTCGGGGTTGCAGTTCACCATGATGGTTTCGTATCCGGCTTCGCGCAGGGCCATAGCGGTATGCACGCAGCAGTAGTCAAACTCTATCCCCTGGCCGATGCGATTCGGCCCCCCACCGAGCACCATGATCTTCTTGCGTGTGCTCGTATCCACGGTATCAGCCGCATTGTAGGTGGAATAGTAGTACGCTGCATTTTCCACCCCGCTTACAGGCACGGCTTCCCACGCCTCGCCCATATCCAGTTCAAGGCGGCGGGTGCGTACCCGGGCTTCGGGTATTTCGAGGAGCTGTCCCAGATATTTATCCGCAAAGCCATCGCGCTTTGCCTGCTTGAGGAGTTCATCCGGCGGCAACTGCCCCTTATGCTGGAGTATCTGCTCTTCGAGTTCTACCAGTTCAAGCATCTGCTCCAAAAACCAGGGCTTGATGTAGGTGCGCTGGTACAGGGTCTGGATATCCGCCCCTTTGCGCAGCGCTTCGTAGAGAATAAAATGGCGCTCACTCGACGGTTCGGCGAGCTTCTGCATCAGATCGTCCAGACTCAGGGCGTTGAAGTTGGACGCAAAGCCGAGACCATAGCGCTCGATCTCCAGGGAACGGATCGCCTTCTGCAGCGCCTCCTTGTAGTTTTTGCCGATGCTCATCACCTCACCCACGGCGCGCATCTGGGTGCCGAGCTTGTCCTCCACGCCTTTGAATTTCTCAAACGCCCAGCGTGCGAATTTCACCACTACGTAGTCGCCGCCCGGGGTGTATTTCTCCAGGGTGCCATCGCGCCAGTAGGGGATCTCATCCAGGGTGAGGCCTGCGGCGAGCTGTGCCGATACCAGTGCAATGGGGAAGCCCGTGGCCTTGCTCGCAAGGGCGGATGAGCGCGAGGTGCGCGGATTGATCTCAATCACAATGATGCGCTCAGTTGCAGGATCGTAGGCGAACTGGACATTGGTGCCGCCGATAACCTCAATGGCCTCTACAATGTCATAGGCGGCGCGCTGGAGTTTTTCCTGCAGCTCTTCGCTGATGGTGAGCATGGGTGCGGTGCAGAAGGAGTCGCCGGTGTGGACTCCGACGGCATCAACATTTTCTATGAAACACACCGTGATCTTCTGCCCTTTGGCATCACGCACAACTTCGAGTTCCAACTCTTCCCATCCGAGGATGGACTCTTCGATGAGAACCTGACTTGTCGGGCTCAGAGAAAGACCGCGCGCCACGAAATTTTCAAATTCCTCCATATTGAAGGCAAAACCGCCACCGGTGCCTCCCATGGTATATGCAGGACGGATAACCACCGGCAGGCCGATCTCCTTGATCGCTTCACGCGCTTCAATCAGGGTGTTGGCAATGGCACTGCGTGCCATCTCGATCCCGAGGCCGGCCATGGTGTTTTTGAAGATATCCCGATCCTCGCCGCGCTCAATAGCACGCAGATTGACCCCGATAACCTCGACCTCGAACTGATCCAGGATTCCGCGCCGCTCCAGTTCCATGGCGAGGTTGAGAGCTGTCTGTCCGCCGAGGTTCGGCAGGAGTGCGTCCGGGCGTTCTTTTCCGATGATTTCAGTGATTATTTCCGGGGTGAGGGCTTCGATATAGGTGATATCTGCCATTTCCGGATCGGTCATGATGGTTGCGGGGTTGGAGTTCACCAGCAGAATTTCATATCCCAGTTTACGCAGAGCCTTACATGCCTGGGTGCCGGAATAGTCGAATTCACATGCCTGACCGATGATAATGGGGCCGGAACCTATAATAAGAATCTTGTGGATATCGTCGCGCTTGGGCATTAACCCTCTCCTTGAACATGGTGTGTTGATAAGCCGCGTAGCATGGAACTACAGAATCTGCTGCACTATGCCAAAAAGCGCCCGCCGTGACAAGGCGACTGTGCGCAATTGTGTGTTATGGTGTGATTTCTGCGTTGTTGGATGTGTCAATTACCGCTTAAATTTCTGCGCTGCTGCTGCGGGATCCTCAGCTGCAATAATTGCGGATATGAGGGCAATCCCGGCGGCACCGGCGTGGCGTACTTCCTCCTGACGTTCGGGAGTGATGCCACCGAGGGCGAATACCGGCACATCCACCCCGGTACACACTTCGCGCAGGCGCCTGATTCCCTGCGGCTCACCATATCCCGCTTTGGAGGGGGTGGCGTAGATGGGGCTGAAGGTGATGAAATCCGCGCCTTCGTGCTGCACCGCCTGTGCCCGGGCGAGGGAGTGGGTGGAAACCCCGATCAGACGTTGAGGGCCCAGAAGGTGGCGTACCGTCGGCACATCCATGGACTGTTCCGTGAGGTGGACTCCATCAGCTTCTGCCGCCAGGGCGATATCCACCCGATCGTTTATGAACAACCTTGCTGCGTAATCACGTGTAAGCATTCTCAACTGCCGCGCGTATTCAAGTAACTCGCGGGGTGACAGGTCTTTTTCGCGCAGTTGTACTCCACTGACTCCGCCGCGAAGTGCCGCTTCAACTACACTGAGG
>JAIVHC010000059.1 GCA_020201305.1 Geobacteraceae bacterium | reverse complement strand
GGTGCATATCTTTCAAGAGGATGTGCGTAAATTTTACGACCTTGAAGGGCTGTGGATTGAAGCACCGGAGATCGAGATTGATGAAGATGTCACCCCCTGATTATGCATGTTTATGAAGATAACCGTAATCTGCATCGGGAAACTGAGCCTCGACTTTTTACGCGCAGGTGCTGAAGAGTACAGCGTCAGGATAAAACGCTACGCGACACTGAAAGTCATCGAGCTTAAGGAAGAAAAAGGTGGTGCCAGCACTCACATCCGTGAGCGCGAGTCAACTCGGCTGCTGGAGCGCATTCCAACCGGTGCCTATTGCGTTGTGCTGGATGAGAAAGGGAAGCATCAGGGATCGGTTGAATTCGCCACTGCCCTTGAACGGCGCATGCTCCACGGCGAGAGCGAATGGTGTTTTGTGATCGGGGGCGCCTACGGTGTCAACGAAAATGTGCGAGGCCGTGCCGACTCAGTGCTGTCCCTGTCGCACATGACATGGACCCACCAGATGGCGCGAATGCTCCTATTGGAACAACTGTACCGCGCGTTCACCATTATGCGCTCAGAGCCATACCACAACCGATAAAACTCAAAACATTGTTTTATATATTTACAACTCTGGTCTCAATTTTATAGACTGCACCATGCTGTGATTTCGAATATATTGTAATTGATCTAATTGCCCTGGTTCACACCCACAGGAGGACCGCATGACCCTCATGTCATTTCTGCTAATCGTTATTGTTTTTCTGGCGTTTTTCGTCTTTTTCTCGGGCATCAACCCGCAGGAGATGACCATCTTCTTCACCCCGGAGCAATCCGTTACCTACCCGGTTACGGTGGTTGTCCTCGGATGCGTGATTGTCGGGCTGTTCATCGGGTACGGCGTCCACCTGTATGGCAATTTTACCCACATTATGCGCAGTTGGCTGCGTGAGCGGAATGAAAAGAAAGACAGGGAAATCAACGAAACCTACCGCGAAGGGGTGGGGCGCCTGCTCTCCGGCGACATCAAACGCGCCCACAGCCTGCTGCAAAAGGTTATCGACAAGGCTCCAAACAAGGTTGAGGGCTATATCGCCATGGCCAATGTGCTGTCCCAGGAGGGCAGCCACAAGGAGACCATCTCCATGTTGCGCCAGGCCAAGAGCATTGATGGTAAGAGCCTTGAGGTACTCTTCAAGCTTGCAGACACCTACGAAAGCCTGGGCCAGGATGACGCGGCCTGCATCGAATACGATGAAATTCTCGAACACGACCGTGGCAATCGCAAAGCGATCCGCAAGCAGCGCGATCTGCACATGAAGCACGAGCGCTGGGATAAAGCCCTTGATCTGCAGACCCGCCTGCTGAAGGCAGGACTTAGCGGTAACCGGGTACAGGAAGAGAAGCAGTTGATGCTCTCCATCCGCTACGAAACGGCCAAACAAAACCTTGCTGCCGCAGACGTAGATCAGGCGATCAGTGCCCTGAAGCAGATCATCAAGGAAGATCCGAACTTCACTGCCGCACGCGTCACCCTCGGAGACTCCTATGCGCAGAAAGACAACGATGTTGAAGCTGCCAAAGTATGGCAGGAGGGCTATCAGAAGCTCGGTCGCAGCGTGTTCCTCTCGCGCCTCGAAGATCTGTATATCGAGAACGAAGACCCCCAGAGTCTACTGAGTTTTTACAACCAGGCACTTGCGCAGAGCAAAAGCGATCTGGTGCTGCACTTCTTCTACGCCAAGTTGTGCTTACGGCTCGAGATGGTCGACGAAGCCCTGGAGCAGATCTACATCGTAGAGAATTCCGCCCCCGACTTCCCGCAATTGCACATACTCCTTGCGGAAGCACACCGCCGCCGCGACCGCACCGAAGAAGCCATTGATGAATATCAGAAAGCTCTCGGGGTGGATAACCAGATCAATCTCGGGTATGTATGCGACACCTGCGGTCACATCTCCAGTGACTGGCTCAGCCGCTGCCCCGAGTGCGGCACCTGGGGAAGCTTCAGCATTGTGTTCCGTGAAGCAGTCGCAAACCGCCAGGTAGTAGAACCAAGACCTACTCCGCACGGAGCCTGACACGCTATGACCCAGCCTGACAATACATACGCGCACCGCCCCACCATGCTGTGCATCCTCGACGGCTGGGGCATAAGTGCCGAAACAGAAGGAAATGCCGCAGCTCTGGCGCACACGCCCAACCTCGATCGATTGTTCGCCACCTGTCCGCACAGCCAACTGCAGGCCTCTGGCCCTGCTGTAGGACTCCCTGAAGGGCAGATGGGAAACTCCGAAGTGGGGCACATGAATATCGGTGCCGGGCGCGTGGTATATCAGGAGTTGACCCGCATAAGCAAAAGCATAGCCGCTGGGGATTTTTTCACCAATCCGGTGCTGGGTGAAATCATGCAGCAGGTACGTGACAGCAGCTCCACCCTCCATCTCCTGGGTCTATTGTCCGATGGTGGGGTTCACTCCCTCAACACCCACCTGTATGCTCTGGTAGATATGGCGAAACAGCAGGGAGTTAAGCATGTGCGTATTCACCCGATTCTGGATGGACGAGACACCCCCCCACGCAGTGCAGCGACCTATCTGCAGCAACTGGAACAGCACCTTGAGGACGCTGGATACGGGCGCATTGCCACCATCAGCGGGCGCTTCTATACCATGGATCGGGATCGGCGCTGGGACAGAGTTGAACGCGCCTATACCTGCCTGACTGAATCGCTGGGGCCGCGCTACAATGATGCTGCAAGTGCCATCGAAGCGGCATACAACACCGGGACTACAGATGAATTTGTGGAGCCATGCGTTATTGAGCCCGTTGATGCTTCGAGCCGCATCCAGGATGGGGACGGGGTTATCATGTTCAACTTTCGCTCCGATAGAGCGCGAGAGATATCCCGCGCCCTTACCGATGCGAACTTTGATGGCTTCAAACGCAATGTAATCCCGGCGTTGAAGGGATATGTATGTCTGACCCAATACGATGAAACCCTGAATCTGCCCGTAGCCTATCCGCCAGAGGAATATCCTCACATCCTGGCACAGGTTGTTTCTGATGCGGGTCTGCGCCAATTGCGCATTGCGGAAACGGAAAAATATGCACATGTCACCTTTTTCTTCAATGGAGGTAAAGAAGTTGCGTACCCCGGCGAAGAGCGTATCCTGATCCCCTCTCCTCAGGATGTTCCCACCTATGATCTTAAGCCGGAGATGAGTGCAGAGGAGGTGGCAAACAGGGTCATCGAACAGATTGAGACTAATTGCCCCGACCTTATCATCCTGAATTTTGCCAACCCCGACATGGTGGGGCATTCAGGAAACCTAGAAGCCGCAATTAAAGCAGTAGAGTGTGTAGACCACTGTTGCGCCAGGGTATGCGATGCGTTTACCTCTGCAGGCGGACACATGCTGGTTACGGCAGACCACGGCAACTGCGAACAGATGCGCGCGCAGGATGGTGGGAAGCACACGGCGCATACCAGCAATCCCGTCCCCCTGATCTACCTCAGCGCAGACACACCGGCTGGCACAAATATCGACAACGGCATACTCGCTGACATCGCTCCTACCCTCCTACATATGCTCGGACTTGAACAGCCTGAGGCGATGACTGGACACAACCTGCTACACCTTCCCTGACCTCCAAATGGAGCTCCCTATGGCTGGAAAGTCACATTCGAACTCCAGCTTCACCACTGCATCAGCGAATGGTGAGAATTCGGCGACCCCGACAACTTCCATAAAAATACGATATACCTCGATCCTTCACTATTTTCTGCATCTACTTCTTCCCCCGGCATGCCAACTTTGCGGAGAGGCCCTTCCTCCAGATTCATCTGCTCCCGCTCTGTGCCATGCATGCTCTTCAGGCTGTATCCAAGAAGCACCTGCCGCATGCCCCATCTGCGCCGAACCCTATGTGGCTCCTATGGTTGCAGTGCATC
>JAIVHC010000226.1 GCA_020201305.1 Geobacteraceae bacterium | reverse complement strand
GTTTATCGGTGAGGCTGCGCTGCGTACGTATTCCGGTGGTTTCAATCGCAGCAGCATCTACCAGGGAGCGCTGACCGCGGAGTTTTGCGGGCAGATGTCCCGGCTCAATCATCTCGTTGCGACACAACACAAATGCGCGCTCGATTACGTTTTCGAGTTCGCGCACATTACCGGGCCAATCATGCGCCATGAGTAGGTTCATGCTTTCGGGCAGACATCCCTGGATATGGCGATTCTGAGTGCGGTTGAAGTGCTGGATGAAGTGCTCCACCAGGAGGGGAAGATCCTCCAGGCGCTCGCGCAGGGGAGGGAGCTCCAGAGTGATTACCTGAATGCGGTAATACAGATCCTGGCGGAAGGTGCCTTCATCCACCATATCTGCAAGGCTGCGATGGGTGGCGGCAATGATCCTTGCCTCCAGCGCTTCGGGCTTGGTGCTCCCCAGCGGCTCAAACTGATGCTCCTGCAGGACGCGCAGAAGTTTTACCTGCTGGGCGAGGCTGATCTCACCGATTTCATCCAGAAAGATGGTTCCTTTCCCGGCGCTGCGCAAGCGCCCCGGTTTATCCTGCTGCGCTCCGGTAAAGGCCCCTTTTTTATATCCGAACAGTTCCGATTCGAGGAGGTTGTCGGGCAGGGCGCCGCAGTTCACTGCGACAAAGGGTTCTTCGGCGCGCGCACCGCTGGAGTGGATGGCGCGCGCCACCAGTTCCTTGCCCGTGCCCGTCTCCCCTTCGAGGAGGACTGTGCTTGAACTCGCTCCCAGGGTGGGAATGAGCTCGAAGATGGGTTCCATGGTTTTGCTGTGGCTTACCAGATCGCCGATGCGGTAACGCTGTTTCAGGGTGTTGCGCAGGGTCTCGATCTCGCTTAAATCGCGGAAGGTTTCCGCCCCACCGATGATATTGCCTTGCGTATCACGCAGTACGGCAGTGGAGATGCTGATGGGGACGCGCTGGCCATCAGCGCAGATGATAAATCCCTCGCGCTGGACAATGGGTTTGCCGCTGCGCAGGGTCTGCGCCAGAGCACAATTGCTCTCACACAGGCTGCAGCGAAATACCTCCGAACAGATCTGTCCCATGGCGTCACCCCGATCCACCCCGGTGATCTCCTCGGCGGCACGGTTGAAGGAGGTGATGCGCCAGTCCCTGTCCACAGTGAAGACCCCATCGCAGATGCTCTCCAGAATGGCCTCGGTAGAGGTGTGATCCAGCGCTTTATTCGACATGGTTGCTCAACCTTTTAGTGTTACCCCGCCGCTACCACAAACTGCTCTACATGGAAGTTGGGGCGCGCGATAATGGAGATCTGCTTCTGGAAATGGCGCTCAATCTCCTCAATGACACCGCGCTCTTCATCGTAGAGGAGGGCAGCTACATCGGGATGCACCTGAAGATTGATGCGGTAACCGGGGAGATCACGTGCTTCGCGTTTCAGTTTGCGGGAGATTTCGAATACCATGGTGGTGCGGCTTTTGACGTAGCCTGTGCCTTCACAGTAGGAACAGGGCTCGCACAGGGTGCGCCCGATACTTTCGCGCACGCGTTTCCGGGTCATCTCCACCAACCCCAACTCCGAAATCTTGAGGATGTTGGTCTTGTTCTTGTCCCCCTTTAAGGCTTCCTCCAGGCTTGCATGCACCTGCTCGCGGTGGAGTTCTTTCTCCATATCGATGAAGTCGATAATAATCAGGCCCCCGATATTGCGCAGGCGCACCTGATATGCGATCTCTTTTACCGCTTCAAGGTTGGTTTTAAGAATGGTGTCTTCCTGGTTGCGTTTCCCCACGTAGCGCCCGGTGTTAACGTCGACCGCGGTGAGGGCTTCCGTCTGTTCGATGATAATGTGGCCCCCGCTTTTAAGCCATACCTTGCGCTCCAGGGCGCGCGCGATCTCAACCTCCAGGCCGCAGGCATCAAACAACGGCACTTCATCGAGATGGAGTTTGGTATTGCACTCCAGGCTGGGCATGTAGGTGCCGAGAAACTTCACAATCTTGTCGTGTTCCTCGGGGGAATCGACCACAATATCCTTGATATCCTCGGTTAGAATGTCGCGCAGAACCTTGCTGGTAACATCGAGATCCGAGTGAACCAGGGTGGGCGCGCTAATGTCGGCCTGGCGTGCATCGATATCACGCCACAGGTCTGCCAGGTAGTGCATGTCCGCGAGCAGGTCCTCTTCGCTCTTTCCCTCTGCAGCAGTGCGCACGATGAAGCCGCTGTGCGGCGGGCGCATCTGCTCTACAATTTCACGCAGGCGCTCCTTTTCGTCCGGGTTTTCGATGCGGCGTGAGATCCCTACATGATCGATGGTAGGCATGTACACGAGGTGGCGCCCCGGCAATGAGATATGCGAGCTGATACGTGCCCCTTTTGTGCCCAGGGGTTCTTTGGAGACCTGCACCAGAATCTCCTGTCCTTCACTCAGGAGGGTTTCAATGGGGGGGAGCGGAGGGATCTCTTCCACTTCCTCTCCTTCGGGTTCCGTGGTCTCCGGTTCGCTGCTGTCGGCGCGTCCGTCCACGAAATCGGCGACCGCTTCCATTTCGTCAAATACATCGGCGACATACAGAAATGCCGCCTTCTCGAGGCCGATATCCACAAATGCGGCCTGCATGCCGGGTAATACGCGGATTACGCGTCCTTTGTAGATGTTGCCCACAATTCCCAGATCGCAGCTGCGTTCAATGTAGAGTTCGGATATGTGTCCGTTCTCCTGCAGAGCCACCCGCGTCTCGTGGGAGGTCTTGTTGATGACCAGTTTTTTTGCCATGGTCGAAACTCCTTCGCTATATATGTGTAATTGAAAGAAAACTGTATATATGTAAGACCTGTTTCCGGATGCTCGATGCTGCGTGGCAGCAGAGTCTTGCCGGATAATGTCCCGACCGTTCAGGTCGGGCGGTCTTCGTAAGTACACATTTTAAGTCAGGAATCTATATATGACCAGTTCAGACTTAAAAAGATGTGCACCTCTTTTATTTAAGCAAGTTCATATTTCAGATTTCATGGTAACACGGCTCTTGCATATTCCCATAGAGCGAACCTGGTTGTGTTCAGCTTTGAGAAGATAGGCTGTTATTACCACCGGGCTGCCCTTGTGCAGGGTGAGTTCGAGAGCATCGTGGTGCAGATGCAGATCTGCTATGTCAGGACGCAGATCCACCTCTACCGGTTTTTCCTTTTTCATCCGGGTGTAGATGATGCTCTCGGCCTGGAGTGCTTGTTCAATGCGCGCTTCGAGATCTGCGGGAAAGGCGGGATTCGTGGGTACCCTGTAGGTGCTGGTTCGGATAGCAGCGGCAGGGGTGGGACTGTTCCACGGGATTTCTTCAGCATTTTGCACGGTGAAGTTTTCCGGCAGTTCCGCATCGAGACGGGTGAGAAAAAGGTCGATGTCGGGGGCGTGGAATAGCTCTATATCGATAATTTCCGCTTCACTTTCCACTCCCGTGGGCAACGCATCCGGAAACGAGATGCGCGGATGGGGGTGAAAGCCGGCGGAGTAGCGCACCGGTGCCTTGATGCGACGCAGGGCGCGGTTTACTACGGTCATGAATTCGAGATGGCTCACAAAACGCGCTTTGCCTCTCTTTGCGAGTTGGAGACGCACCTTATAGCGCTCCTCGGCTACCGGGGTATCTGCAGCTTCTGGTGCGGGTTCAGAGGTTGGCAGGTTCGGCTCGGCCTCGGCATAGCGCATCCTGATATCTTCGAAGTCGCATACGCCGCAGTTGCTGCATTTCCCCTCGCGACAGTCGGGGGTGTATTCGAGGCGCAGAGCCATGGCGCGCTCCGCGGCGAAAAACTCCTTGGGGATGCCGCAACTCAGGTGATCCCAGGGTAATACTTCGTTTTCAGCGCGTGCACGCAGGTAAAACTCCAGCTGCAGGTTGTGGCGCTCCAGCGCTTCCTCCCAGCGCGAGAACTCGAAGAAGTCGCGC
>JAIVHC010000002.1 GCA_020201305.1 Geobacteraceae bacterium | reverse complement strand
GCTTTTAATTCAGACAATGATCGTATTTCTACCCAGGTCCTGCTACAGCAGATATATTCAGCCCTGGAACAGGGAGAGACCGACTTCGAAATACTCTCTTCGGGACACCACAATGTCGGCGGTCCCCTCTGGACTGCGGACGGCACCCCGTTACGCTTCAGCATTAAAAACCCCGGACAACGTGTAGGAGCGTTCGGCCTTGACGGTACTGACATCACCGTTGAGGGTTCAACCCCGGCAGACGCAGGATGGCTTAATAGCGGTGCAACCCTCACCATCAAAGGGGACAGCGGTGACACTACCGCCCACTGCGCTGCAAGCGGTAAAATATATGTAGCCGGTCGCGTGGGTACGCGCAGCGGCTCTCTCATGAAGCATGACCCGGCGTATCCAAAGCCTGAGCTGTGGGTATTAAAAAATACCGGCTCCTTTTCCTTTGAATTCATGGGCGGCGGAACCGCAGTTATATGCGGAGTGGACTGCGAATACGCACACTCCATCCTCGGTGATCGTGCCTGTATGGGCATGGTGGGTGGCACCGTATACGTCCGTGGTCCGGTTCAGGGGTTGTCCCCGGATGTTTGGCTTCTTGATCTCGATTCTGCAGATGAGCAGTTCCTTATGCAAGGGATGGCGGAATTTCTGCGCCGCATTGATCGCGAAGAGATGCTTGAAGCTCTGTTGCAGTTGGGCGAATGGAAGAAGATTGTCGCCAAGAGCTATGAGGAACGTCAGGCCCATGAACGCATCAGCATCCACGAGTTCCGCATGGGGAAATGGGTTGAAGGCGGCATATTCGGCGATATTGTAACGGACGACTACACTCATGTTGCCGGTCTCGTCAATACCGGCGACGACCGCTTAAAGATTCCGCACTGGATGAACCGTGAATTTGCGGCCCCGTGCCAGTCCTCCTGTCCATCATTTATCCCTACACAGCAACGCCTCAGACTTCTGCGTGAAGGCAAAGAGCAGGAAGCACACGACCTGGTTCTGCGCCACTCACCCTTCCCGGCGAGTGTTTGCGGCATGATATGCCCTAATCTGTGTATGGATACCTGCAGCCGCCGCTTTATCGATTCGCCGGTGTCCATGAAGCAACTGGGGCAGTTTTCCCTGAAGGCCAGGGCACCGAATGCGCCCCGGATAGCGGTAAAAGCGTGGCCATTATCGGGGGCGGCCCGGGGGGGCTCTCTGCTGCGTGGCAATTGCGCTTGAAGGGCCACAGGGTAACGGTATATGAAGCCGACAAACATCTTGGAGGCAAGTTGTGGCAAGTGATCCCCAGCGAACGCCTTCCTGCCGACATTCTGGAGCAGGAACTCGAACGTATTTTAAGTATCGGGGTCGAGACCAGACTTAACTGTAAGGTGGACGCCGAATTGTTTACGCAAATACGCGCTGACCACGATGCGGTTATTATTGCCACAGGGGCGCATAACCCTGTAGTAATCCCCTTCCCGGGGCATGAACGCCTTATTAAAGGACTCGACTTTTTGAAACGCATAAATGCCGGAGACACTCCTGTAATCGGGAAAAAAGTAGTAGTAATCGGTGCCGGTAATGCTGGAATGGATGTAGTGCTCGGAGCATACACCGCCGGCGCCGAAGAGGTCACCGCCATCGATGTACAGCGCCCGGCAGCATATCAGAAAGAGATTGATCACGTTACTTCAATGGGAGCAAAAATCCGCTGGCCGGTATACACGTCTAAAATTTCCGCACTAGGATTGCACACCAAGGACGGAGAACTGATAAAGGCTGATAGTGTGATCATTTCCATCGGCGAGCGCCCTGACCTTTCGTTTGCCCCGTCCGCCTGGGTTACCGAGCGTGGCATGATGAATGTGAATGATTGCTGGCAGGTTGAGGGGGAAAATAATGTATTTGCCATTGGCGATACTACCAGCCCCGGATTGCTTACCCACGCCATCGGACATGGGCATGAAGCCGCGGATCAATGCAACGATCTGCTCCACGATCAATCCCTCACGCCACGGCGAAAGCTGAAAGTAGTTCCTCAATCGCGTCTGAGCAAGGAGCTGTTTCGCCCCAGAAAGTCCGGGCAGCTTAAAGTTATTGATGCACGCGAAGAGAGTGGACGCTGCATATCATGCGGAACATGTCGGGACTGTTACATGTGCCTGGAAGCTTGCCCTGAGGGAGCTATATCGCGCCTGGATAAAGAGGATGGAGACTATGAATACGTATCCGACCCCGACGTGTGTATCGGCTGTGGTATTTGTGCAGGTATCTGTCCCTGTGGTATATGGGGGTTGGAACATGTCGTCTGAAGTTCATCAGTTGGTTCAGTAGCGTCACACGAATGAACTATGCTACCTTCATGCTGTGTACTCATTTTTACTCAGAGATCAGAGTGTTGTGCACAGGAACAATTCAGGCGTTTTTATTTTTTACTCAATATAATTCGGATGTTACATAACTATAGCCTTTGGATGTGAGTTGGCACTGAATTTGATACATGGTAGTATAATAGACAAAATAAGAAGATGCGGAACGCTGCCCAGGAAATAGATGGGGAGATTAATCCGCCTGCGGATCAGATACAGCACCTGAATTTAGCATTAATCACAAAACCCTTCTTGAGCGGGGCACATATCAGGGTTATAATCGGCGGAGTCCATATTCAGCATTCCACTACTCCCCCCATATTGATCAAGATTGCGCTCTGGAGGTGATTGTGAAAAAAACAATAAACAAGCTGAACGCAGGTGGAGTATATATCGCAGCCTTGCGCGCAGCCTTGCGATTCCATCCCTTGCGGGCTCAGGCACTCACTCTGATCTGCGTGACATTTATGTGTCTATGTGCAGCTGGATGCACTTCAACTCCGACAGAGGAGCATATAAAGGTACAGATCGCACGCCACATTCTGCCCCAGGCTGGCGAAGAGATCTTCTATCTGGAAAACTTCCAAAAGCTTGATGCTCGCCTCAATGCAGACAAGAGCTACAGCGTGGAAGTAAGTTATGATCTGGTGTTTCGTAAAAGCCTGGATGAAATCTCTGCCCAACTCAGTTCTGATGCCCGACGATCACCGTTCGAGGCTATGGATAAAGGGCTTGAAATACTCGCCAAAGTGATTGAATTCGGCAACTTTAAGGCCGGAGACCGGATCCATAAAAGAGAAATATATCGCTTTGTAAAGACCGAAAAAAGCTGGCGCCTGGCAACAGAATTCAGCCCGGAGCCACAACAGTGACGACGCACAAATGTTGGATGTTCGATACACATGGTTACACACCTAAGCGATACCTGCAGGAGGGATATCAATGAAAAAAGTTGAAGCAATCATCAAACCTTTTAAGCTTGACGAAGTTAAAGAAGCCTTGAGTGAAATAGGGATTCAGGGACTTACCGTAAGTGAAGTGAAAGGGTTCGGGCGTCAGAAGGGGCATACCGAGTTATATCGGGGTGCCGAATACGTCGTCGATTTTATTCCGAAGATCAAATTGGAAATAATCGTTTCCGACGATATCGCTGCACAGGTTGTAGAGCAGATTGCAACCACGGCCAAAACAGAACGAATCGGTGACGGGAAAATATTTGTTACCCCGGTTGAAGATGTATTGCGCATTCGCACCGGTGAACGGGGCGACAAAGCACTGTAATCACATAAAAAGCGCCCACTTATAAGAAAGTTCAGCGCATCTATACGATCCTTTAACGGGATACGTATTCACCCCAACCTAACGGAGGATACACAGCTAATGGAAATCAATAAGGTACTCGACTTCGCCAAAGAGAAAAATTGTGAATTTGTAGATTTCAAGTTTCTGGACTTTATCGGCAGGTGGCAGCACTTTACCACCCCTATCTGCGAATTGAATGAAGAGGTGTTTGAGGAAGGCCTTGGTTTTGACGGCTCATCAATCCGCGGATGGCAGCCTATCCACAAATCCGACATGCTCATTATCCCGGATCCGACCACCGCAAAAATCGATCCGTTTATCGAGCGCACAACCCTGAGCCTTATTTGCAATATTACCGACCCCATTACCCGTGAGGGCTATACCCGTGATCCGCGCTTCATCGCCCAGAAAGCGGAAGCATACCTGAAATCCACCGGTATTGCTGATACTGCATTTTTCGGCCCGGAACCTGAGTGCTTCATCTTTGACGACGTACGCTATGCGTCTGAATCACATCAGTCATTCTATGCCGTAGACTCTATCGAGGGCATCTGGAACACCGGGCGCCAGGAGCATCCCAACCTCGGTTACAAGCCGCGCCATAAACAAGGGTACTTCCCCTGCGCTCCTACCGATTCCATGATTGATCTGCGCAATGAAATGGTTATCGCGCTGCAGGAAATCGGCCTCCACATCGAGTGCGTACATCACGAAGTCGCAACCGGTGGGCAGAGCGAAATCGACATGCGTTTTGACTCCCTCGTGCAGATGGGAGACAACCTGCAGTGGTTCAAGTACATCATCAAGAATGTGGCTATCCAGCATGGTAAAACCGTAACCTTCATGCCCAAACCACTCTACGATGACAACGGCTCCGGCATGCACTGCCATCAATCTCTGTGGAAAGACGGCAAAAACCTCTTCGCCGGTGATGGTTACGGCGGCCTGTCAAAAATGGCCATGTACTACATAGGCGGTATTATCAAGCACGCCAAGGCACTGTGCGCCTTCACAAACCCCACCACTAACTCTTACAAACGCCTGGTACCCGGGTTTGAAGCGCCGGTAAATCTTGCCTATTCCAACAGCAACCGCTCCGCTTCGCTGCGTATCCCGGCAACCAACAACGATAAAGCCAAGCGTGTTGAATATCGCACCCCGGATCCGGCAGCAAACGGCTATCTGTGCTTTGCCGCCATGATGATGGCGGGACTCGACGGTATCGAGAACAAGATCGATCCGGGTCAACCACTGGATAAAGACATCTATGGCCTCTCTCCGGAGAAACTCAGTGAGATTCCGACCGTTGCCGGCACCCTGGACGAAGCGCTCAACTGTCTGCGCGATGATCACGAATTTCTCCTCAAAGGCGACGTATTCACCGAAGACGTTATCGACATGTGGATCAGTTTCAAAAAAGAGGCAGAGGTTGACCCTGTGCGCATGCGCCCGTCCCCGGAAGAGTTTTCCCTCTACTACGATTGTTAAAAAAGCAACCTGATTTAGAAGTAAAGTACAAATACAAAGAGCCTCCCGGGAAATATCACGGGAGGCTCTTTGTATTTGTCATCAGAAATGAGAGTATAAAAAACCCGTCATATTTCAAATGACGGGCATTGCTCTAAATGGTGCCGAAGGGGAGACTCGAACTCCCACGGCCCTACGGCCACTAGACCCTGAACCTAGCGTGTCTACCAATTCCACCACTTCGGCTTGAACAGATGGGTTTATACCAAATCATGTCGGAGAATGCAATGAAAAACCCGGGACAGGTTTTCTTATCCGGTTCCTGACCCGGGTAACCCTGTGTATACTATTTTTTTCCCATAATAGCTCGGGAAATACTGTGGGTATGGTCGCCGATCTTTTCAAAGTTGTGCAGCATATCGATGAATATCAGCCCCGGGATTACCGCGCACTCCCCGGTGTTAAGGCGCGAAATGTGGTGCTTACGATACTGATCTTCTAAATCGTCTATGCCGTTTTCCATTGCATATGCCTTCTCTTCAATCCCGCTTTCTCGTTCTTCCAACGCAGTGGTAACAAATTCAAGAAATTCCCTGGTCTTGGCAGCCAGGGTTGCAATTTCACCGTTTGCCATATCAGAAAACTTTGCTTTTTTGTCTATCTTGCGCTCATTCTGCTCCCACAGGTTTTCACAATAATCGCCTACCTTTTCCAGATCGTTGACCATATGCATCAGTGATGAGATCTCTTTTGAGGCCTCCTGGGTAACGGATTTCTGCGATATGGCAACAAGGAAGTTGATAATCTCCTTTTGCAGCATATCGAGCATATCCTCGGTTTTACGCAACTCCTTCAGCATGCGTAAATCATTGCTTTCCAGAAAGTCGGTGGTGCGGTTGAGACAGGTTTTAGCAATTTCCGCCATGCGCACCGTTTCAGCACGCGCCTGACTCAGTGCCAGAGGTGGGGTTTCAAGCATGCGATTGTCGATATATTTGAGTTGGACGTCCAGCTCAGATGCATCTCCGGAAATCAATTTACTTGCAATAGTAGCGAGAATGCCTATGAAGGGGAGGAATATAAGAGTATTAACCACATTGAACAATGTGTGAGTATTGGCAATATGTCTTGCGATGTAGGGTTTATCTCCCATATCCAACCCATACATAGCTGCCTGTTGTTCGGTGGCGATGGCAAAGTCAGACATCCCCGGAGTGATTGATTCAACCAGGTTTATGAAATAAGGGAACAGCGCAAGCATATATGCCACGCCTATTACATTAAATAACAGGTGACACAGGGCGGTACGCCGCGCCGCGACATTAGTCCCGATTGCGGCGATATTGGCGGTAAGGGTAGTACCTATGTTTTCCCCCAGGATTACCGCCACACTGGTTTCAAAGGTCAGCAGACCACTTGAAGCCAGAGCCAGGGTGATACCGATGGTGGCGCTACTGCTCTGAACAATTATGGTGATGAGGGCGCCCACAGCGACTGCGAGAAAAAGATGATCACCCACCATAAGAAAGACGTGATTAAGTTCTCCGCTGTCTTTAAGGGGATCAAACGCGGTCTTCATGACCGAAAGTCCATAAAAAATCAGACCAAAGCCCAGTATTGCTTCCCCGAAATAGATCCAGCTTTTACGCCTACTGAACATTTTAAGCCCAACCCCGATGCCTATGGCGGGAAGGGCAAATTTGGTTATTTTGAACGCAATGAGCTGAGCGGTTATGGTTGTACCGATATTGGCACCCAGCACAACCCCGACAGCCTGAACCAACGACATCAAGCCTGCATTGACAAAGCCGATGACCATTACTGTGGTAGCGCTAGAGGACTGAATAATTGCTGTAACTA
Organism: Geobacteraceae bacterium; assembly: GCA_020201305.1. Classification (GTDB taxonomy): domain Bacteria; phylum Desulfobacterota; class Desulfuromonadia; order Desulfuromonadales; family Desulfuromonadaceae; genus JAIVHC01. Next base: position 5,894 of record JAIVHC010000002.1, on the reverse strand, counting down.
CAATACCTACAAATGTAGCAATAAATCTGTTGTTAGTCAGTGCGGCAAGAACCTTGCGCATGCGGTCGCCGGCAATCTTCTGCAATCCATCCGACATAATTTTCATGCCATACAGGAACAGGCCCAAACCACCGAGCAAACCGAATATCAGGTGCTGACTAATCATGCTAAAAACCTCCGAAATATTACATTAAATAGCGGTGCCGGTTTATTGCATCGCAGCGGCAAGAAATGTTAAAAGGCGAATCTGCTACTTGAACTGCTCTCAAGAAGACCTCTCAGAGCTAACAAAAATAAAACCTTTACCACATAAAGATTTAATTCCACTGGTTTAGAAAAGACAATGGGATGTAATATTCAAGCAGCATCAACAGGATACAAACTACGCTTGCAACATAAAAAAAGGTGCCTGCAGGCACCTTTTTTTATGTATTTACACTTTTAGAAGAAATATGTCAGATTTGCGGCAAAGAGATATGCGTCACTCTTGTATGTACCGCTCTGAATCTTGTTATCCACTTCACGATCATCAAAGTCAACCCACATATACGCAAAGTCAAATACTGCACGTTTACCCTTATAGCCAAAGCCGAAGGTATAGTTGTTCCGATCCGCATCCGGGAGTTCAGGGCCGATGGTATCGTTTGGAATCGGATTATTGTCGCGCGCATACCCCAGGCGCAGATCAAGTGCTTCGGTCATCTCATACTGCATACCTACGCGGTATGCCCATACATCGTTCCAATCCTTGGGCATGATAGAATCGGGCAGTATGGTGTTTTCATCAAAGTAGATATCCAGACTGTCGTAGGAACTCCAGCCGAAGCGATCCGCATCGAACTCAACAGTGAGTTTATCCATGGGTTTGAACGCAACCCCGAAACTCCACATATCCGGAAGGGTAATTTCGGTTTTTGCGCCGGTGGAGTATACCATGTCAGTATAACCTGCTTTTGCCGCATACACTGTTTGGCCAGCTGTGGTTATTTGATAGTCAGCATCTCCATCGAAGTCGAGTTCAATCTCACTGCGGTAGGCGATCCCGATCGAAAGACGCTCACTCGGTTTCCACAGCAGACCGGCATTATACCCCCAGCCGTCTCCATCGGCCTCCAGTTCCATTTCCCCCATCTGAATCACCTCTTCACCGGCAGATGTGGCAAAACCTGGAAATCCTTGTTTAGTAAAGGCATAAGTATCGGTACAGGCTGACTTCTCGAGCCATACATCTGCGTAGGTGTAGTTGATCCCTACTGCCACAGCCAGATTCCATGCATCGATGCGGTATGCCACAGTGGGATTGATATTGATAGGCTTGATGGCAATTTCTTTGATTTCATCGCGGAACGGGCTCGTGGTATCCCAGCGCTTTGCCAGGGGAAACAACGAACCCACCCCGATACCAAAGGCCCAGGGGGAGTTCGCTTTGCTGCTGGTCATGTAGAAATTGGGCGGGAAGAAGATGTCATCGCGTGCTTTGGTATGCACATTCTGTTCTACACCGAGACCGGTGGCCCTATCACCCAACTCCGTTGTACCGGAAAATTCTGTTTCTGGCACGTTAATCACTGTAACCCCGAGACTTACCGCTGTGCCGGCCTGAAACGCTATCCCCGCCGGATTGTAGAAAACAGCCGATGGATCATCCGCCTGCGCTACAAATGCATTCGCCATCCCCATCGCTTTTGTGCCCTGCTCCCGGATATGAAACCCGGCTCCCATGCTTGTGAACGGCGCAAGCATGCATATGACAACCACCCAGAATATAGTTTTAACCTTCATCCCCTGACCTTCCATGTTTAAATATGCTGTGGCAGTAAAAACAAAAACGAGGGATTTATAGCGTTAATAAAACGATCGCGCAAGGGAAAACATTTTATTCTCCAACGCAGATATCTATTTGGTTTTCTTTACCTTATTGGTTGCGTACAGCGCGGCAAAGATCACCGCGCAGATAAGCACACTCAGAAAAACATCTCCGATACTCATATTGTTCCTCCTGTTAGTTAAACATCAATAGGTTCTATCCGGATCGGGAAAGGTATTAACCCCGGCATCACAGCCTACACTTTTGTAGATTTTTATGTTGTCCCAGGGCTGATTCAGAATTCCATCGTGGATCGCCCAGCTGCGCCCACGCACGGTAAAGGCCATCTCCGGTTGGCGAAACGGGGTGGATCCATCGAGTCTGTGGTACAAAATTCCTCCGCGCTGGAATTCGGCATTGATCCAATGCATGAGCTGCTTCCCCGTGGTGTAGTCGAAGCCATAGTTTTCGTAACGGATGGCGTTACTGTACGACAGAGGTTCCGCCATAATTATATCTACTCCGAGGGAGGCAACAAAACGCTCAAAACGGCGGAAGAAGTTTTTGAAGGTCTTGAGGCCGCACCGGACCTGATAGGGCGAGAGACCGGCGCGCATTGCTTTGATCTCTTCATCGATATTGCGGCGCAAGGTACCAAAAGAGTTCTCGCGTCCGTGTGTATCCTGATCGATGTTGAAGCGCGGTGCATCCGGATCGTTGATGAGGCAGAAGGAGAGTTCCACCTGGCTGAATTGAGTATCCGCGACCTCGACAAAAAACAGACTGTCGATATCGGACGGGTCACGCTTGACCGCCAGACGCAGAAGCCCCAATCCTTTCGGTGCAATAATTTCAATCTTATGTGTTCCCTGTGGCGCCATGAGGGTTTCGCGATCAAAACCAAAGCAGGTGAAAATAATCTCCGGCACAATACGCGCGTATATCGCTTCTTTATCCGCCTGAGGCAATTCGTTGATATCCAGCAGGGAAAAGAGTGGGAATCCATGCGGGTCCACGAGGTGCTCTACATCAAGGTCTTCAGTATCCATAGCGCAGGTCATGCCATTCCTCCGGGACGGATGTGGTACAGTGGGAATATTCTGCGCTCCAGAAAGGCAACATTTTCATCCAGAGCCTTTTGGGCGCGGGCAAAATCGTCCGGATTGGCCAGATGAGGAGGGTCGTGCAGGAGGGTCTGATCAACGCCCAACCCTCGTAAAATGGTCTGGAAACCCGGGGGGAGAACATATGGCACTTCTACCTCGAGCATAGCTGCCCACAGCATGGTCCAGGCGCGCGCCACATTTATGCTGTCGTACCCCCCCCCTCCCACGGCAACCCAGGGTAATCCGGTAGCCATAAAACAACGCGCTGCGTACTCCATAAACGCGGTAGTACCTTCGAGGCGTGTAAGTGGGTCGGTTCGCATGAAATCCGCCCCCATCTGGGTTATAAGCAGATCAGGTTTATATGCCTTGATCAGAGGGAGAACTATGCGCTGAAGAGCTTGTTCGAGTATCAGGTCATCCGAGTGCGGCACCAGGGGGATATTCACACTGTAGCCGTACCCCCGCCCTTCTCCGGATTCCCTGACAAAACCGGAATAGGGATAGAAATCCTTTCCGCACTCGTGGATGGAGATGGTAAGCACCTGATCGGTAGTGTAAAACGCTTCCTGCACCCCATCGCCATGGTGCGCATCAAGATCAACATATACTATACGCTTACCCTGCTCCAGCAAAGGCTGAAGTGCGACAACTACATCGTTAAGGTAACAGAATCCTGAAGCACGGGCAGGGAAACTATGGTGCCATCCTCCTGCCATACTGAAAGCCGCACGTCTGCCGTGCTGCACAACCTCGCTCACTGCAGTAACAGTACCGCCACACATAAGAGATATCCACTCATACAATCCCCCGAATACCGGGTTTTCTATGTCACCAAGACCGTATTTAAAGTTGGCACAACTGTTATCGTCCCGGCTGTAGTGTTCCAGAATATCAAGATAGTCACTTCGGTGAAATTTAAGCAATTCTTCTCTGGTAGCCGGAACGGCCTCAACCATCTCCGCCTTCGTATGTTGCGTAAGACCACAGGCCTGCATAAGATCGTAGGTAAGACGGTAGCGCTCCACCTTCATGGGATGAAAGATGCCATAGGAATATGTATCAAAACAACGGCTATATATGAGAGCCAGATCCTTGTGCATATAGATCTCTTTCAATTGCGTAGCGGCATGGATGGTGTTTATTGTACCCTTGGGATATTACACAGGTTCACCGGGGTTGCACAAGTTCGGAAAAATATAATCAGCAATTCTCATTATGACCTTTTGCACAGCAACTGGCATGCGTCGGCGCATAGCGGATAGAGCAGAATGCAAGTAATCTTGCTGAGGCCGAACAGAGTATGGGCGTAAGCCCCGGCTTTTCGCCATGGCGATCTGATGTGCAAGAAAGGATGGACTCAGGGTGGAAAACATTGAAAAAGCTCCCAGAGGCACGTCTTCCATGCAGTAAATATTGTTTTTGCCGGTGCGCTTGTCCGGAAACTGACGCATCAACGCACGGGACGCAGGTCGTCAATCAGTGCACTGAAGGTCAAGTCGGTTTTGCGCTGTTGAAATGGCGTGCTTTTGCCCAGCTGATTATTTCTGCCGGGATTTTCCATAATGAGAATTTCTTAGAAATGGTGAGGGGACTTCCAGTACATTAAAAACACAGCGGACAAAACTGCGCAGAAGTTGTTCATTGCCACGATCCTTGTCAATCACAATGCTGCGGCAACGGGTATGGGGAAAGCCTTTGACGTAATGGCCGATCATTTGGCCGCTTTCCAGATACTCACAGACCAGAGCTTTCGACATAAACGCAATACCCCCGCCCGAAAGGACCGTTTGACAGGTCAGCTGAAGATCGTCAGACGTCACCACCCCGGCAAAATCGTTCAGCGTTTTGCCGTTTTGTTCCAGCCCCTGAACAATCAGCTGCCGTGAGTTGCAGCCATCATTACGCGCAAACAGGCACATCCCGAACAGGTCGTCGAGCGCCAGATCGGGTGCCGGCAATTGGGCCTGCGGGGCACTGACGAACAACATCTCGTCCGCCGGCAAAGAGAAGGTCTGAAGCATGCCCATATCTATTTCCGGGCAATGTTCGATCACAGCCATATCCAATTCACCCCGGTAAATTCCCTCCAGGGCCTCGTTGGTGGTGTGCAACACGATATTGAGATCAATCGGCTCAGCACTGTTCTCAAGCATGAAATGATTCATCACACCGGGCAGATAGGTCGTGCCGAAGGTGGGGGAACAGGAAAGCGAAAATCGCTGACGCAGGCTAAGCTGCTTGAGGTGGGCATGCAGTGAGTCCTGGATGCCCAGCATTTTCCGGGCGCTGTCGATCACCACATCACCCGCAGATGTCAGATGCAGTGCGGTACCGGAACGGTCAAGCAACTTCACATCCAGAGCTTCTTCCAGAAACTTGATCCGCTGTGACACGGCAGACTGGGTCAAATGCAGCACACGGGCGGCCTTGGAAAAGCTGCCGGTATCGACCACCGCAATCAGTGTTTGCAGGTAGCGCGTATCCATATAAATATCCAAATATTGAGAACTTAGGCTATCACCATACCTAGAATACCTATTAAAATGATTAGCTTCAACAGAATTGTTTAGAATGTGTCTTATGACATGGCCCTAATTGCGAACGACGATGCAGAGCTTGCCTGCCGCTTGAACAAAGTCTATACCCGGCTTGAACTTTCCCCTCTTATTGATTGATGCTTTCGCAGAAAGCACAAAATTAGATGGCTAAGCAAAAAGCGCCCAATGCAAGGCGCGTGATTGTCTCTGTAGAGACGTTGCATGCAACGTCTTATACGTACGTCGAGGCAGCGGGACAATTACCACCAATTCTCATAATAGCGCAACAGTTGGTGAGTTTTTGCGACGCCATCAAGGTTGGGCGGGTGAGCAACATGTATGAAATGGTTGAAGTCCAATGCCAGGCCGTCCGGGTCGTCAACCCGTAAAGCTCTTTATCAGATAGCCATCAAAACACCAGGAATCCAAGAAGAGTTCCTT
>JAIVHC010000058.1 GCA_020201305.1 Geobacteraceae bacterium | reverse complement strand
GTTCAGCGTATCACTCGCGGCACGGATGCCGAAACATGCAGCCGAATCGATATTATTGCTTGCATATCCGGCGCGGAAGAGTTTCTGGAACTGATAGTTCTCCTCCAGGGTCAAACGTGCAGAGCTCAAGCCTGCTACAGCATCTCCGCCTAGGGCACGCGCTTTGTTGTCCACACTCTCCAGAGCGCTGTCCTAATCGGATTCTTCACCATCAATCAGGGGCACACCAAGGCGCGCGGTAGAGTTTACAAACTCGTACCCGAAGCTGGAATCGAAGCTCAGCAACCCGTTGTTAATGGTGATATCATCTGCGGAGGTGATGCGGTAGAGTTTCGCATCTTTTACATTCAACTCTACCTGCTCCAGACTTCCGCCGGCAAAGCTGAGGGAAGGAATTTTATTTAGAGCCCAGCAGCGGGCCTTGTGACGATAGGGCTTAGAAATCATAGCCCCGACCGGACATACCGCAACGGCATTGCCTTCAATGTAGGGGTCAATGGTGTTCTGCCCCTCATTACGGTCGATATAAGCTTTATCCCCTACTTCATTGACGTAGAAATCGCCAATACCGGTAAGTTCATGTCCAACCTTAATGCACTTTTCACACAAAATACAGCGTGCGGGCACATTCTCGATGAGTGGCCAATCCTTGATCTTCGGCATCGCCACATCCTGGGCCTTGAAGGGCTGATCAAGGATATGGTGATCAAAACAGATATCCTGCAGATCACACTCGCCTGCTGCATCACACACCGGGCAGTCAAGGGGGTGATTAACCAGCATCAGGCGGATCATATCGTGGCGCTGCCGCTCCAATTCGGGGGTAGATGTGGTCACCTTTATTCCATCGACAGCGATGGTATTACATGCAGTAACCGGGGCATCAACCCCTTCTACCTCTACCAGACACACGCGACACGCACCGGTGGTGGAAATCTTTTTCAGATAGCACATGGTAGGGATCTTAATCCCCAGCTTCTCAGCCGCAGCAATTATGGGCAAACCTGCTTCTATCTCAACTTCCTGCCCATCAATGGTGAGACGAATCATTTCATTTTCGGTTTTATGGCTCATATGTAAATCCTAAATCCCGTCTAAATTCGCATTACCAAATTATTCAGTCAACGGCTACCATGCCCACACGGTAACAGCGCAGACACCGATCTGCCTCGACCACTGCCTGACTTTCCGGCATTGCCTTTTCAACTTCCTCGTAATTTGTCGCGCGTTCCGCCCCTTCCAGCTTCGGCTGATGCTCACGCTTGAGCCCGCCCAGGGTGGGGATTTTCTCCTCGGGATCAAACACGCCGAGACGGTTCATGATATCTTCCATGGCCTCTTCGTCATTCAGCGTAACCTCACCATCTGTAAGATAGCGATGCATCACGCTTGCGGCGCGCTTCCCGTGACCTACGGCCAGAACCACGGTCATGGCTCCGTACTCACAGTCACCACCGGCAAAGATACCTTCATTATCGGTCATCATGGTGCCGTTGTTGGTAACGATACTGCTCCAGCGCGTCTGTTTGATGCCGTAGTCGCCATCTTCGAGATAGGACAGATCCGGATCCTGACCAATGGCCGGGATGACCATGTCGCACGGAATCACATATTCTGAACCCTTAACCGGCTGAGGGCGGCGGCGTCCGGAATCGTCCGGCTCACCGAGCTCCATCTTAATAACCTCAACCCCGGTTATCTTATTGTTTTCGGTAACCAGGCGGGTAGGATTGACAAGAAACTCAAAACGCACATTTTCCTCATCCGCATCGTCGACCTCGTAGGATTCTGCCGGCATCTCGTTGCGGGTACGCCGATATACCAGGATCGACTCCTCCGCACCCTCACGCAGCGCTACACGCACACAGTCGATAGCGGTGTTACCGCCCCCGACAATCACTACACGCTTAGGGGTTTTTACATCCTGCCCCAGGGCAACGGCGCGCAGATAATTGATGCCACCTTCAGAGAATCCTTCATAACCGGCATCCTCTCCCTCGACACCCATAGGCTTCGACTTGAACGCCCCGGTACCGAGGAACACGGCATCGTACTGCTCTTTAAGCTCACGCAGGGACAGATCGCGCCCGAGCTTTACGCCATACTCAATCTCCACCCCCAGATCCTGCACAATCTGAGCTTCGCGGCGTAATAACTGGCGCGGCATACGGTAATCGGGGATACCCACGGCCACAGTACCACCAGGCTCGTTAAGCATATCGATGATTTTAACCTTATGACCTTCAAGGGCGAGGTAGTAAGCTGTAGTGAGACCGGCGGGGCCGGCCCCAACAACCATTACCTTCTTGCCTGTTGCGGGTTTCGGCTGCATCGGGGGACGTCGGTGGTGCATCCACTCGTGATCAGATGCCACACGTTTCATAACCATGATACTGACCGGCTCATCTACCAGGGCGCGGCGACAAGCAGTCTCACAGGGATGGGGACAAACACGCCCACACACCGCCGGAATCGCCATGCGCTCGCGGATTCTTTCCAGCGACTCATCAAAGCGGTAGTTTTTAATCTCTTCTATATACGCCGGAATATCTATATGCGCCGGGCAGGTATCCATACAGGGAGCGGTCAGTTTGTCGATATAAGCTCCGGCATACTCGGGCTGGCGTTTCCCGGCGAGGTATTCAAGATACGCATCACGGAAGTGCTTTACGCTATCCTGCACCGGAATTGCGGCAGTCATGCACAGGGTACATTTACAATCCTGCATCAGTTCCGCAAGGTTTTCGATGACATCGAGATCACGTTCCTGCCCCTGGCCGGAAATGATACGGGTCAGGGTATCCTGCAACACCCTGGTCCCCTTTTTACCCGGAGTACATTTGCCGCAGCAGTGTTTTTCCTGAATGCGCTTCATGTACTCGGCAGCCATAGCTACAACATCGACTTTGGGGTCGAGTATCACAAATCCATCCCAGCCCATAAAGGCTCTTACTTCTTTTTTAGACAGATACTCGGTTGGAATTTTCAGCTTCAATGAAGCCAGATCAGTACTCCCGCCCTCGCGGTTATCGACGATCTTCCTTCCCCAGCTGGAAAAAACTATCTCAGACAATATGACCTCCTGTAATACCCGCGCCCAGAGCCTGCAATTGGGCAACTATTCCGGCAAAAAGAGCGCGCAAACGCCCTCTTTTTTAAGTAGAAATTACTCTATATTTTGTATACAGTATGCAGGTTGATAACACGAACACCGCAATTAAATCAAGAATATTTTTACCCCGCAGCCTTGCGTAATTCAGCTAGATTGCGGGCATAATCACTCCCGTTGAACACCGCGCTCCCGGCAACAAACACGTCCGCTCCCGCCTTTGCTATATCTGCTATATTTGTGGCTTTCACCCCACCATCCACTTCCAGTTCTATATTTCTGTTACTGCGCTCAATCATGGCACGCATACGCGCAATCTTTTCCAGGGTAAAAGGGATGAAGCTCTGGCCCCCGAAGCCCGGATTAACAGTCATAAGCAGAACCATATCCACCTCGGCAAGAATCAACTCCAGAGTGCCTACCGGGGTTGCGGGGTTCAGGGATACACCGGCACGTTTTCCGAAGCTGTGAATCAACTGAATGGTACGGTGCAGATGGGGAACCGCTTCCTGGTGCACGGTAATAATATCTGCCCCAGCAGCGGCAAAGTCAGGGATGTACGCATCCGGATGTTCGATCATCAGATGCACATCCAGCGGCAGGGAGGTAACAGGGCGCAACGCCTTTACCACCGGGGCACCAATGGTGATATTGGGCACAAAGTGGCCGTCCATTACATCTACGTGGATATAGTCGGCACCGCCTCGCTCTACAGCCTGCACATCTTCGCCGAGGCTGGCAAAATCAGCAGAAAGGATAGATGGAGATATTTTCACCATGTACGGACTCCTGTGAACTTGAGTTATGCTTGTGAATATTTCTGGATGAGAGGGATGTTTCCTGCCCGGTT
>JAIVHC010000057.1 GCA_020201305.1 Geobacteraceae bacterium | reverse complement strand
GGGGTCAGAGTCCTTTGGCTTTGCCAAAAGGGCTCATGGCAGTCCATATTCAGGTGTTGTTCCCGCAACGACCTGAACAGAAAGGAAAGCCATGAGCCGTTTTCGGAAATTAACACATGCCATATGGCACTGTCAGTATCACATTGTTTGGGTGCCGAAGTATCGCTTTCGCTTACTGGAAGGCGAATTGGCACAAGAAGTACGAGCGTGCATTCGTATATTCAGCGAGCAAAGTCATTGCGAAGTAGTTGAGCTGAATATCCAGCAGGACCATGTTCATCTGATCATCATGGTTCCGCCAAAAGTTTCAATATCAGAATTGATGGGGCGCCTAAAAGGTCGAACAGCGATACGCATATTAAAGAACCATCCTCAGTTACGAAGGAAACGATATTGGGGCAATCATTTCTGGGCGCCTGGTTATTGTGTAGATACCGTTGGTTTGGATAGCGAGATGATCAGGCGCTATGTGCGGTATCAGGAGCAAAATGAAAAGAAGATAGAACAACAGCAACTTAAATTTTAAGAAGTTTGGACGCGGGAACAACGCTCCGGCTACCCTCTTAGGGGGTAGCCGGTACCGTCCCCTCAGGGGACGCCCTCAAAGCCCCGTCCTTTGGGCGGGGTTGTTTACGTGTACAGGATATAAAAAAAACCGGTGGTTAAACTTCCATCAGTTCATCTTCCTTGGCGGCGAATATCTCATCGACCTTTTTTACATATGAATCGGTGAGATCCTGAACCTGCTTCTCTGCGCGCTTGAGATCATCTTCGGTTATCTCTTTTTCTTTTTCCAGCTTTTTAAGGGCCGAATTAGCTTCCTGCCGCGCAGCGCGGATACTGATTCGGGCTTCTTCAGTCTTTCCCTTAATCTGTTTAACCATCTCTTTGCGTCGCTCTTCTGTAAGAGGCGGTATAGGGATGCGTATCATATTGCTATCTGATGAAGGGGTGAGCCCCAGGTCAGACTTGAAGATCGCTTTTTCAATGTCGGGGATGATATTTTTCTCCCACGGCTGAATAGTAATCAGGCGCGCTTCGGGTACCGAAATAGTTCCAACCTGGCTCAAAGGTACCGGCGAGCCATAATACTCCACACGCACCTCATCCAGGATATCGGCAGATGCACGCCCAGTACGTACACGGCGAAATTCACGTTGGAGTGCGTCTATCGCCTTTTCCATTGACTTCTTGGCCTGTTTCTCAACGTCCTGGATCATAATAACCTAATCTCCTTTAACTATAGTTCCGATATTCTCGCCCATAACTACTTTTTTAATGTTGCCCTTATGGGTCAGATTGAATACCAGGATGGGCAATTTGTTATCCATACACAGCGATGTTGCCGTAGAATCCATAACCTGTAGACCCTGTTTGAGCACGTCGAGATATGAGAGGGAGGAATATTTTACCGCATTGGCATCTAATGTAGGATCAGCATTGAACACCCCATCTACCTTAGTGGCTTTAAGGATAATCTCTGCTCCGATTTCCATGGCGCGCAAACTTGCCGCAGTATCGGTAGTGAAATAGGGATTTCCGGTTCCTGCCGCAAAAATAACCACCCGCCCCTTTTCCAGATGCCTCACTGCACGTCTGCGGATATAGGGCTCTGCAATTTCGCGCATATCTATGGCAGACTGCACCCGGGTCTTAACATCCATCTTTTCGAGGGCGTCCTGCATAGCCAGGCTGTTCATTACGGTAGCCAGCATCCCCATATAGTCGGCACTGGAGCGATCCATACCTGCGGCAGACGCAGCAAGACCACGAAAGATGTTCCCGCCGCCTATAACCAACGAAACCTGTACTCCAAGATCAATAACATCTTTAACTTCGGAGGCAATCCCACTGATGGTATGCGGATCTATGCCATACCCATGCTCTCCGGCCAGGGCTTCACCGCTGAGTTTGAGAAGTATCTTTTTATAGCGCGGTTCTGGTTCTGGATGTGTCATGGCGTCCTCGATTAGGTTTGGATCATTGGGGCTTAAACAAAACCGGCACCTGCCAGATCGGCAAAAATCAACTGGTCAGGTGCCTGGTTTAACAATACTGCAATTCACATAGTCTCTGTGCTGAAAATTACTTGGTCATTGAAGCTACTTCAGCGGCAAAATCATCCTGCTTCTTTTCTATCCCCTCACCAAGCTGATAGCGCACATAATCAACCAGTTTAATCTCAGCGCCAACATCCTTAGCCGTTTTTTCAAGCAGTTTATTCACCTTGAGATCCGGATCCACAACAAACGCCTGCTCAAGCAGGCAAATTTCTCCAAAGTACTTGTTGATCTGGCCCTCGATTATCTTCTCTACGATATTCTCCGGCTTGCCACTCTCAATCGCCTTGGTGCGCATGATCTCTTTCTCATTTTCTATCACGTCGGCAGGCACATTGTCGCGGCACATGTACTGAGGCGCAATAGCAGCAACATGCATAGCAAGTTGCCGGGCCACAGCTTTCACCTCATCGCTGTCAGCTTTATCGGTCTGGAGTTCAATCATAACCCCGATCTTCCCCCCACCGTGTACATAGGACTCAATGAGGCCGTTAGTTACTTCACGGCGCTCGAAGCGACGGATGTTGATATTTTCACCGATGGTGGCAATCTGATGTACCTGTTCCTCGCCAACCGTGCGGTCAGTACCCGGGAACGGCAGGGCAAGGAGTGCTTCCATATCGGCAGGAGCCTCAGAGACAACAAGTTCCGCAATCTTGGTCTTCTACCATGGCTCCGATTTTTCCAGATTCCGCTACCACGACAAGACCTTCAGCTGCAGCACGACCAGATTTTTTTGCCGCTGCGGACAATCCTTTCTTGCGCAAAAAATCTACCGCCTTATCCAGATCACCATCAGTTTCAGTCAGAGCCTTCTTACAATCCATCATCCCCGCGCCGGTTTTGCTGCGCAGTTGAGCTACCAAAGATGCAGTAATTTTCGCCATAGATCAAATCTCCTGTGCTTCTATCTTTATGCAGGGACAAGCCCCCCATTTATACAGACATTCAATGTTTAACATCCTAAAAACGACCAGCCTGCTACTCTGATCGCTTTTAGGTGCGCTTTAGTTATGTTTAAGCGTCCTGGGCCAGCTTCTCCTGTTCTTCAACCGGATCAGCGCCCTCATTTTCCGACACTGCAGAAGCCTGCGCAGCCTGTTTGCCGTCAAGACAAGCATCGGCCATGGTGGAAACAAAGAGGCGGATGGCACGGATAGCATCATCGTTTCCGGGAATTATATAGTCAATGTCATCCGGATCGCAGTTGGTATCCACTACCGCTACTACAGGAATTCCCAGCTTTCGCGCTTCTTTAACTGCAATAGCCTCTTTCTTGGGATCAATTACAAACATGGCACCGGGAAGTTTGGTCATCCCCTTTATACCACCGAGGCTTCGCTCCAGTTTGATGCGCTCACGCTCAAGTTGGAGAACTTCTTTTTTGGTCAGCAGATCAAATGTACCGTCATCTGCCATTACTTCGATTTTCTTCAGGCGGTCAATACTACCTTTGATAGTGGCGAAGTTAGTAAGCATACCGCCGAGCCAGCGGTTATTCACATAGAACTGTCCTGCACGCTCGGCCTCTTCACGTACTGCATCCTGGGCCTGCTTTTTAGTCCCGACGAAGAGTACATTGTCGCCACTTTCAACTACATCCTTGATGAAATCGTACGCAGTGCGGAAATAACGCACAGTACGCTGGAGATCGATAATGTAGATGCCGTTTCTGGCACCGAAAATGTAAGGTTTCATTTTCGGATTCCAGCGCTTGGTCTGGTGGCCAAAATGTACGCCTGCTTCGAGCAATTGTTTCATTGATACTTTTGCCATGTCTTTCCCTTTCCATGTAACATTAGGTGGTTTAGTCCTCCGCCGCTTGTGCTCACAACAGCGCCATTTGCCGCAGCAAAAACCGGGGCGCATGTCCACAAGGGCGTGCGTATTTGCACATCAGGGCTAGATAACACGGCAACCCTGCACAGTGCAAGGAAATTAAACCAGAATCGATTTACAAGCCGACCTGATTGTAATACTATCCGCCCACGATGAGTGCATTCAGAATTCAGACATATATAGCGCGCGAGGTAGTGGTCAATTTCCTGTTGAGTCTGACCCTCTTTACTTTCATTGTGCTCTTGAGCCGGCTGCTGAAACTTACAGACCTGGTTATCGGCAGTGGTGTTTCCCTGGGATCGGTGGCGCGCCTTTTTCTGGCCATGATGCCATCATTCATGCTCATCACCATGCCGCTGTCATTTTTATTAGCTGTTCTCCTCACCTTTGCGCGCATGTCAGCCGATAGCGAAATTGTAGCTATGAAAGCTTGCGGCATCAGCGTGTACAAGATGGCGCGCCCGGTAATTATACTGTCCCTGTTTGTGTGTAGCGCTACGGCGTATCTCTCTACCTATGCGGAGCCAACCGGACGCCGCACCATGCGCGACATAGCGATAAATGTGGCCATGGATAAGGCATCAAGTGCTGTCAGAGAGCAGGTTTTTAACAACGAATTTCCCGGACTCACAATTTTTGCCGACAAGGTTTTTAAAGACACCAACCAACTCGAAGGAGTATTCATAAGCGACACCCGTATCGATGCCAACCAGACTATTATCACCGCCACAAGCGGGAAACTTGTGACAGATAAAGCAAGTAACACCCTGCTACTGCACTTAAAGGATGGAGCAATCCATCGCGATACAGACAATGCGCAAAAAGATGGTTTGCAGATTATTAATTTTTCCACCTACGACATCAACATATCCATGGAAAACTCCGCAGCGCAAGCCTCGGGAACGACTTTGCGCCCGAAGTTGCAGACCTTATTTCAGCTATTCAATTCTCTGGAAAAAAGCTCTGACCCACAGGAGCAGCAAAAGCGGCGTGAACTGCGTGCTGAGATCCACGAACGCCTGATAATGCCCCTTTCTCCGATACTCTTCAGCCTGATTGCTATTCCTCTCGGGATAAGTTCACACCGCTCCAACAAGGGGGCAGGGTTCGCCCTTTCGCTCGCGGTGTTTATGATCTACTACATGTTTTTAAGTATTGCGAAAACCCTGGTAATAGAGCAGGGGTGGCCCACAAGTGTAACCATGTGGACTCCAAGCATCGGCTTTGCGGTATGCGGCAGTTTTTTCCTTATTACTTGTGCTAAAGAGCGTTCCTTCAACCCCATCAGCAGTGGGTTTTCCTATCTTAAAAGACTTGGGAAAAAAACATAGAGAGTGGCATGACAATTCTCCAGCGATATCTATTAGGCACCTTTACCCGCATTGTGGTTCTCTCCCTGAGTTCATTTTGCGGAGTGTATCTGCTTATTGATTTTTTTGGACGCGTAGATAACTTTCTGGAACACGATGCCGAGCTGTCACTTTACCTGACCTACTTCGGGGCCAAAATCCCCCTCATCCTCTCCCAGGTTCTTCCCCTTGCGGTATTGATGGGGGTTTTTCTTACCCTGGGGGGATTCTCCAAAACCAACGAGCTCACCGCCATGCGTGCCGGGGGAATAGGTCTACCGCGTATTGTCACCCCAGTTATCGGAATCGCATGTCTCATCGGGATAGGGCACTTCATGTTAAACGAATATGTCGTACCGGCGGGGGTAAAAAAATTCAATCACGTTATGCGCGTAGAGGTTAAGGGCAAACCAGCTACACTCGAAAAGCGGCAGGACCTGTGGTTTCGCGATCGCGACACCATGTACCATACAGACTTTACCGGTAGCGATACCGAAGTGCTCCACGGAGTGAGTGTATATAAGCTCAACGCCGATTTTAAGCACCAGAGATACATCAAGGCCGGAAAAGCCGTCTTCACCGCTGAGTCCTGGCAGGGGTATGATGCCCTTGTACGCGAGTTTGATCCCACGACCGGACTTTTAATCCGAGAGTTTCGCACCGACCGAATAGATATCGATCTCAATAAGACTCCGGACGACTTCCGCTCTACCGAATATGAAGCAGAAGAGCTGAGCTACGCAGAACTGCGCGACATTTCTCGCCAACTGAAGAAAGCCGGGCTCAATAACTCCAAGTACATTGTGGATATGCACTCCAAACTTGCCCAACCGCTGGTATCACTGATTATGGCACTGCTGGGAATCCCATTTGCGCTACAAAAGTCACGCAATATCAACCTGGGATTGGGGATCTCCGTATGCATCATGATCGGAATGGCCTTCTTTGTCACTCAATCCACTCTTATCGCTTTCGGATATGCCGAAATTCTCCCACCCCTCTTAGCTGCATGGGCAGCAGATGTTATTTTCCTCCTCCTGAGCGCTTTTCTGATCCTGTCCACCCGTGAATAGCAACAGATTGACGAAAAACAGAAGCACGAAGCCCGTTTGAGCATATGCTCAAACGGGCTTCGAAATGCATCTGATTATTTATCCAGTTTTATTTAATAGCGATAGTAGTCTGGCTTATACGGGCCTTCAACAGGGATATCAAGGTACTCTGCCTGCTTCTGCGTAAGCCGCGTAAGCCGCGCACCCAGCTTGTCCAGATGTAATCTGGCCACTTTTTCATCCAGAGATTTGGGCAACACATATACCTGCTTGCCATACTCGGCGTGATTGCGCCACAACTCTATCTGAGCTAGAACCTGATTGGCAAAACTATTACTCATAACAAAACTGGGGTGCCCGGTGGCACATCCAAGATCTCCAGGCTGGCATCAGAAAACAGAGAATCTACCTGAATTTCTGAGTCGAAGTGTCCGATATTACACACGATAGCCTGATCCTTCATCTTATCCATATGGGCGCGGGTAATAACATCCACATTTCCGGTGGTAGTGACAAAAATGTCGCCCCAGGTGCAAGCATCATTCATATCCACCACATTTAAACCTTCCATAGTGGCCTGCAGCGCACAGATTGGATCAATCTCGGTAACACTCACCATCGCCCCCATGCCGTTGAACGCCTGGGCGCAGCCCTTACCGACATCACCATAACCGAGCACCACGCAGCGCTTCCCTGCAATCATCACGTCTGTGGCGCGCTTAATCCCGTCAATCAGCGATTCGCGGCAGCCATAGAGATTGTCAAATTTACTCTTGGTAACCGAATCATTGACATTAAAAGCCGGGAACAGCAACTTGCCATCGCGAGCCATCTGATACAATCGATGTACTCCGGTAGTGGTTTCCTCACTCACACCCAACATGCTGGCATTGCAACGGCGCCAGAAATTCGGATCTTCGTCCAAAGTGGAATTAAGGAGCCGATCTACGGTTTCAATTTCTTCGTGGTCTTTGCAGATCTCCGGCTTTACTCCGGTGCGCTCAAATTCCTGTTCACGTTCCAAACCGCGATGGAGCAACAACGTGGCATCACCCCCGTCATCAACAACCAGATTGGGGCCGTCCGGGAACGAAAGGGCCTTTTTAGTAAACGACCAGTACTCCTTAAGGGTTTCGCCCTTATACGCAAAAACCGGCACTCCTGTTTCTGCAATAGCCGCAGCGGCATGGTCCTGAGTTGAAAAAATATTACAGCTGGCCCAACGTATCTCCGCACCCAGATCAACCAGGGTCTCTATGAGCACTGCGGTCTGGATAGTCATGTGCAGAGAACCCGATATTCTGGCTCCGGCGAGGGGCTTCTGAGCCCGATATTCCTCGCGAACGGACATAAGACCGGGCATCTCTTTTTCTGCAATGGAAATTTCGGTTCTGCCCCAGGGGGCAAGACTCATATCTTTAACTACAGCTTCACTCTTTTTATTCAAAGCAATTCACCCGTTTCTCTCTGATTTAATTTAATTTACTCTGTAAATGTAATTACGCTTATATTTCTGCGTATTACTGCCCCGCGCGACTCCTGAGAGATTCAATTCTGTCAGTCTTTTCCCAGGTAAAGTTGGGCAATTCACGCCCGAAGTGACCATATGCCGCAGTCTCAGTATAAATAGGCCGAAGCAGATCAAGGGTCTCAATTATCCCGGCCGGGCGCAAATCAAATTCTTCACGCACTATCTTCGCAATCCGATTCGGCTCAATCGCGCCGGTACCAAAGGTGTTTATCATAACAGACACAGGATCAGCCACACCAATGGCGTAGGCAATCTGAACCTCGCAGCACCGCGCAAGTCCAGCTGCGACGAGGTTCTTTGCCACATAGCGTCCCATGTAGGAAGCACATCGATCAACCTTGGAGGGATCTTTCCCGGAAAACGCGCCGCCACCATGAGACCCTTGTCCACCGTAGGTGTCGACAATAATTTTCCTCCCGGTTACGCCGCAGTCACCCATTGGACCACCTACAACAAACTTGCCTGTTGGATTAATAAAGTACTTGGTGTTGGCGTCAAGCAATTCCACCGGGAGCACCTTCTTCACCACCGTTTCCATCACCGCTTCTTCGACCATTTTATGCGTGGCAGCAGCAATATGCTGGGTGGATACGACGACTGCATCAATGCGCTTCGGCGTATGGCCGTCATATTCTATAGACACCTGGGCTTTGCTATCGGGGCGGAGGATATCCACAACATTTTCCTTGCGTACTTTACTCAGCTGACTGGTAAGAGCATGTGCATACATAATCGGCATGGGCATGAGTTGTGGGGTATCGTCGCAAGCATAGCCGAACATAAGTCCCTGATCGCCTGCACCCTGTTCCAGACACA
>JAIVHC010000056.1 GCA_020201305.1 Geobacteraceae bacterium | reverse complement strand
CGATTTTTGTCGGATTGTGAAACACAAAGGGCTGCATAAACTCTCCTTTAGATCCTTATTTATTTGCGCCACTCTAATCTCTGCCGCCCCTCCCCCATGGAACAACGGCATTTCTGCCAATCTGCATAAATTGTAACTATTCACCACAACTACCGGTAGGGATATGGACGGCCCCAATCTCAAACAGTCGTGTTCCTTGGAATGGGTACCATAAGCCCCAACTGAATAGTTACCTGTTTTCTAATCCTGCGCTCATTGTACTTATGTAAGCGTATTGTGCAACACCTTCCGTACCTCGGCGGCTGAATATGTCTCGATGCGGAGCTGTTTGTGTCTGCTGGTATGCCCACGTTCGATACTCACGCCGCTTTTGGCGCAGCCCAGAAGACGCGCAAAAAAGGTGCAACACATCTTATTCGCCGCCCCATCCACGGGTGGAGATGTGAGGCGCACCTTGAGCTCTTCTCCCTGGAGGCCGCACAAGGCGTTTTTGCTCGCGCGCGGTTGAACCAGCACCGCAATCACGGTGGCATCATCCTTCTGGGTTACGCAGCATTTAAGCTCTTCAGGGTGCATAACTCTTTAGAAGTTGTACGCTATGGATACCAGCGCCGCATGCACAATGCGTTGCACAAAGGACAACCCCAGCAGGAGAACCAGCGGGGTAAAATCGATGCCGCCGAACTGGAGGGGGATCAGACGTTGGATACGAAAGAGTACGGGATCAGTGGCACGGTGCAAAAAACGTACAACGGGACTGTAGGGATCGGGGTTGACCCAGGAGATCACCGCGCGCGCCACCAGAATAATGATATAGATACTGAAAGCCAGATCCACCAGACCGGCAACAGCAAGAAAAAACTCACGTATAACCATATATTCCTCATACACTTTGGGGAGTTAATAACCTGATAAAGTTGGAATGATAGCAAAGTACGCGCGAATGTGACAGGGGGAAAATGGATGTGAGTGCAGCGACAAACCCGGATACGTTGCGGAGCATCAAACCCGGGATTACTCTGCCTAACAAAAACGCCCCTCTTTTGACAAGATTAAGGTTTAGGAGTAATCTGATCATCCGCAGTCTAAGAATCGCGGCTAGAAGCCGCTCCTACCGGACTGGGAAAAGGTAGGAGCGATTTCCAAATCGCGATGTCAGGCAATGGGTTGAGAGCCAATAACGTCTGAAAGATATTCGCGGATTGCGACTTTTGAACTGGCAGATGCATAGTTACGATGCAATTAGCTAACCTGGGTACAATATCACACCGATGAGGAGAATCATCCATGTATCGCACAAACAACCTTAACATAAAGGGCTTTACCGAAGTTGTCGCCCCGGCACAACTCAAGCAGGTATTTCCGCAGACGGAGGAGACTTCGGAATTTGTGGCCAAGTCGCGCCAGCAGATTGTGGATGTGCTGGAGAACCGCGACAAACGCCTCATGGTTCTGGTGGGGCCCTGTTCCATCCATGACCCGGCGTGTGCGCTGGACTATGCACGCCGCCTGGCTAAAATAAACCGCGAATTGAATGACCAGCTCCTGCTGGTGATGCGCGTATACTTCGAAAAACCACGCACCACCGTGGGCTGGAAAGGCCTCATCAACGACCCGGACCTGAATGGCACGCATCAGATATCCAAAGGGCTGGGCGTGGCACGTCAGCTGTTCTGTTCCATTACCGATCTGGGCCTGCCCGTAGCCACTGAGATGCTCGACACCATTACGCCACAGTATTTTGCGGATCTTATAAGCTGGGGGGCTATCGGGGCCAGAACTACGGAGTCGCAACCGCACCGGGAGATGTCGAGCGGGTTATCGTTTCCGGTGGGGTTCAAAAACAGCACCGACGGCAATCTGCGCATCGCCATGGATGCCATGAGCGCAGCAGCACACGAACACAGCTTCCTCGGCATTAACCGTTTCGGCAAGATATCCATCGTGGAGACCAGCGGCAACCCACATGCACACATTGTACTGCGCGGCGGTGGGGGCAAACCCAACTACGCCCGCGAAGATATCGCTGCTACGGAGCAACAACTGCGCGAACGCAATCTCCCGGGCGCCATCATGGTGGATTGCAGCCACGCGAATTCCAACAAGGATCACACGCGCCAGCCACTAGTGGCACGCGACGTGCTGGATCAACTTGAAGAAGGTAACACCTCCATCCGCGCCCTGATGATTGAAAGCAACATCGAATGTGGCAACCAACCCATCGATGCGGCTCCGGATCTGAAATACGGGGTTTCGGTAACAGATAAGTGTATCAGCTGGGCTGAGACAGAAGATCTTCTGCGCGATATCCACCAGCGTTTACAGACGATGGGGGGACGCAGAACGGAGGGGTAAGCCGTTGTTTAGAGGGTAGGGGCGCCGCTTGCTGCGCCCCTACCCTCTAAACAGCAAAATGCTCCAGCGCGGTTCTGGCTACGGCGTTACCTATGCTTATTGAAGCAGTAGCTGCGGGGGACGGGGCGTTGAGGACATGGATCATTCCATCCCCTTCGCGGATGCAGAAATCATCCAAGAGCGAGCCATCGCGCGCCACGGCCTGGGCACGCACTCCGGCACCATCGCGATAAATGGCATCGGCCTGAAGGCCGGGGATCAGGGTACGCAGATCGCGCAACATCTGGGTCTTGCTCAGCGAACGGCGGTACTCCCCCATACCCACCCGCCAATAGCGGCGCGCCAGGCGGGAAAATCCGGGAAATTTCAGAGTCTCAAACATGTCGTGCGCGCTGAAATCCCACAGCTTGTAGCCCTCGCGCTTGAATGCGAGCACTGCGTTGGGACCTGCCTCTACTCCGCCATCGATCATGCGAGTGAAATGCACCCCCAGAAACGGAAACTTCGGATCGGGAACCGGATAGATAAGATTCTTCACCATGTGGCGCTGTTCGGGGCGAAGCTTGTAGTATTCGCCGCGAAACGGAACGATCTGTACTTCCGGCTCTACTCCACACATACTCGCAACGCGGTCGCTGTGGAGCCCGGCACAGTTAACGATAAAGCGGCTTTCCACCCCACCTGCCGCAGTCCGGATGTGAAACCCAGAACCTCGTCGCTCTACGCCTTGCACCTCTGCCTGAGTCAGAACAGTGCCGCCACCCTGCTCCACCCTGGCTGCAAAAGCTCGCGTAACCGCGCTGTAGTCGACGATTCCGGTCTGGGGCACATGCAGCCCGGCAATGCCACAGACCTGAGGTTCATATTCACGTAGCTCAGCAGCATCAAGGCGCTCAATACCCGTCAGGCCATTCTCCTGCCCGCGTCGTTCGAGCTCGTCCAGCGCTTCAAGCTGTGTTTCATGTGTCGCCACTACGATTTTACCGCAGCGTTCGTGCGCTATCTCCTCAGCAGCGCAAAATGCGTAAAGCGCCTCGCGCCCTTCGGTACAGTTGCGCGCTTTCAGGGATCCAGGGCGGTAGTACAAACCGGAGTGGATAACCCCGCTGTTATTTCCGGTCTGATGTGCCGCCAGGTGCGCCTCTTTTTCCAGAATAACCACCCTGGTTCCGGGTGCCTGTTCGATCAGCGCTTTCGCCGTAGCTGCACCGACAATACCCCCGCCAATTACCGCAACGTCATAACATTCCATAAAATTGATACCCTAATAAACATCTGCATTTCTGCTCAGACAGTAGCTGTCGGGCTTTCAGGCGATAACTTCGGTTGTCGCCGGAAAACTATCCATCATTCTGTTCGTCACCAACCATGAGGCGCACGTCATCGATATTCACACTCTTGACCTCTTTGCCCTCACGTTCGCAACGCACCAATCCCTCTTCAATCCAGAAGAGCAACTTGCTCGGTTTAATTCCGTATTTTTCCGCCGCTGCCTCTACTTCGTACCAGGTTTTTCCCAGTGCCATATCTGCCTCCTGTGGTGGTGGGTTAATGTGTATCTGTCTGCATTCTACCAGAGGCAGAACAGATAACCACTACTGATTACAGATCGTTGAGCAGGCGGTACAGCATCTGCTGGATATC
>JAIVHC010000055.1 GCA_020201305.1 Geobacteraceae bacterium | reverse complement strand
CCACTACCGAAAGTGGTGGTGAATAGTTACAACAGGATAAGACTTGAGTTCTGGTGACAGTTTACCTAAATCAATACTCATAAATATACTGCCCTCATAATTTGTTCAATTTTTCTCAATCTCCCCTTGCAAAAACAACCTATTCAGTTATATTTATATTGAAGGAACAAATTTCAACCAAGCTTCCTTCTCTCCTATCTTGGGGCTCAAAACATTTGAGCCCCTTTTTTTATGCTGGCCGATGTCCAGTCTACTTCTTGGCTCCAAAGCAATAGCCGTAAAGTCATGCCTAAATTTTATGCAGAGTGGTGGAGAGGCTGCGCTGTATACAGAATTTTTGCCCAGACCACAGAGTTTTCCACAGGTGTTGTGTATACGCATCTCCCCCTGTCTTCATGGGAACGTTAACCGTCCTGCCTCTGCACACATTCGGCCCAGCGCCAGCCACGCAGGGAATTGATAAGATAAATCTCTCCACTGCTCAGATCGTCCGGGGTGAGAATGCCTTCCGATATTTTTCCCTCCTCCAGGAGTCGCTGCCGCAATGTTCCCGGGAGTAATCCACACGCTAGCGGAGGCGTTATCCAGCGCCCCTCTTTGTGGAGCACCACATTGGCTATGCTGGTCTCGGTTATCTCTCCTCGTTCGTTGTACATAAGCACATCATCGACATCCGCCCCACAGGCCTCAAGCAGGTCGGCATATATCTGGCGCTGATCAGTCTTGTGGCGCAGCCATATATCGCCGGCTGTTGGCGGATGTAATGGATATCCACGGGGATACCGAAAACCTCTGCGCTGGCGCTGAGCCGCCGGAGATGATACTTCAGATTACGGAACCCGTGATGCGGCAGCCACAGGAGGGTTTCGAGGAGGGAGAAATCTCCAACCCCGGGAAGAACACTTGCCTTGCTGCGGCTTTCACACCACTCATCTTCGCATTCTGAATCCCACACGATGCCTCCCCCCACCCCGTAGCGTAGCTGATGATTATTGCGTGAGTAGACGGCGGTGCGGATAGCCACGCTGAACTGACGCCGCCCCTCGGGAAGCAAAAACCCCATAGCGCCGGTATAAACCCCGCGGGGGTGCGGTTCGAGCCGGGATATCCACTCCATGGTATTTCTTTTGGGCGCTCCGGTGATGGAGGCACAGGGGAACAGCGCCCTGAACTGTTCTGCAAGGTTTATCTTTCTGCGTTGGGTAGCGGTGACCGTGCTGGTCATCTGCCATACGTTGGGGTACTTCTCCAGGCTGAACAGCTTGTCTGTTACCACACTGCCTGTTTCGGCAAGATGGCTGATATCGTTGCGCAGCATGTCCACGATCATGAGGTTTTCGGCACGGTTTTTCTCGCTGCACTGCAGTTGCTCCGCCAGGCGGGCATCTTCAACTGCAGTTTTCCCCCGCGGGATGGTGCCTTTCATGGGTCTGGTTGCTATGCGGTCCGCATCTACGCTATAAAACAGCTCGGGAGAAGCAGAACAGATGGTGTGAGACCCGGTATCCATATAGGCCGCATAGCGCCCTTGCTGCCTGTGGTTCAGGTAACAGAAAAATTCCCAGGGGTTGAAATCAGCTTCAACCCTGGTTTGGAGAGCGTAGGTATAATTAACCTGATAGGTCTCCCCTCGTTCAATGGCAGCTTTTATAAGCTCCAGGCCGGAACGATATTGCGCATAAGAACAATCTGCATGCCATGGCAGCTTTTGCCACTCCCTGCAGATATCTATATGGTCGAGTTTTTCTACGTTCTCAGAGAGCGCAAACCACACCAGAGGCAACTCTGCAGTGGAAGGAGCGGCCTCCACCCCCATGAAGGCCCCTGCCGCCTCATAACACACAAAACCGGCAGCATACCAGCCTCGCGCCACCCAGGCCTCGACTTCGAGCAACAGGGCTTCCACCTCTGCTGTTGAGTCGCACCAGAGTACATGTTTAATGGATTTGAAACTCAGCCATTTGCCGCTACAGTCATCTTTAATACAAATCCGGGGTGGGGGTGTGTTTGTTATACTTCTGTGCATAATAATGATGCTTTCGCAATCCTGATGGGTAGGAGTTTACATATACCCAACCCTTAATTTTACTGCTATATAGGGGGCAGTGCTAGTGACGAGTACAACCAGGGACCAGATACTACCGTTGCTGAAGGTATACGCCTGCATGCATATTTTCCTTCCATGGATAAATAGTCATATGGTAATAATCCACCCCTGCCAGAGACTTCCCATTTTATTCAATTTACAGCATTGGCTTTAAACTCAGCAGAATTAAGCGTGTAGTTCTGCCTAATTTTACAGGATTTACCCGTGGTTGATGTACTAATTCTTGCCATAGCCCTGAGTATGGATTCTTTTGCAGTGTCCATAGGGCTGGGCGCCAAACATACCACTCCACCAGCGAGCCTGGGTCTTATGTCGGGCCTGTACTTCGGAGCGTTTCAGGGGCTCATGCCCCTCATCGGCTACCTGGGCGGGAAAGGTCTTCTAGGCTGGATTGATGTATACGCCCCCTGGGTGGCGTTTGTCCTCCTCGCCCTTATCGGGGGGAATATGATCCGCGAGGCATTCAGCGACAAGATAGAGGAGGATATAGCGGACATCACCCATCGCGCCATGCTGACCCTCGCCCTTGCCACAAGCATCGATGCCATGGCCGCGGGCTTCAGCCTGAACCTGCTGGCGGTAAACCCGTATCTGGCCTGCGGCATCATTGGCATAACAACCTTTATCTTCAGCTTTGCCGGGGTCTACATCGGCGACAGAAGCGGCACCCTCCTCGAGAGCAAGGCAGAGTTCAGCGGGGGAGTGGTTCTGATTCTGGTGGGGCTACGGATTTTGCTGGGGCAGTAGCCACCTCTCCTCCAAACATGATTATCCACAGGTTACAAACTCCCTGAGATCAGATGTCAGAATACGTTCGAGTTCAGCCATTTTGTCCGGCCGGGTGGCGCTGAATAGAAATCCGAACACATTATAGCGCTTGTAATCGGTGCGCCGCAGTTCCAGAGTGTTCTCAAACACATCCTTCAACTCCGCATAGTTGAATTCGGTTATTTTATCGGACTCAACCCCCGTTGAGTTATCCAGAACCACGATACTGTGCACTGTATCATCTTTATGCGCCAGGATCGTGTCCCACGCCGGGCCCTCGTGGGTGAAGTAATCCAGATAGGGGTTGAAGCCGAAGGCTTTGGCGGTAGAATCTGCAGTAGTGCACCAGCCGCCGAAGCGCATGGGGTTGACTTCGATGGGGAGGATGCTGTCCCCATGGCGCCGCAACTCCATATGCACAGGGAGGTTCTTCACTCCCAGCTGTTTACCGATGGCGGTGGCGAAAGAGGTAAACTCCTGCATATACTCTGTAATAATTTTCTTTGAGGTTATATACACCCGGTCACTAACATCGTGATCTGAAGCAAACAAATGCTGGTGAATTCCCACCACCACAGCGTTCGAATCCCCGTCAAAGTAAGCATCTACAGCAAACTCATCCCCTTCGATACATTCCTCAATGATAAAGGTGGCGGTATCCAGAACTTCGCGCGGGTAGATCGCCTGCTGCTGGGCAATTTCCGCATGGATAGCCGCGCGGGTGGAGTCCCATTTCGACGCCGAATCGACCTTGTGCACCCCCATACTGAAAAAACCCACCGAGGGCTTGATGATAAACGGAAAATTGAGCTTATCCACATCCAGGGTGTCTATATCTGCATAGTTAACCCTTTGAAAGAAAAACTCCGGAAACAGTGTACTGGTCCCCTCCCTGAACTTAAGCTTATCCTTGAACAGGTTTATCTGTGCTGGAAGTTCAGTATCTGCAAGATTGGA
The DNA here is from genome assembly GCA_020201305.1 of Geobacteraceae bacterium. Classification (GTDB taxonomy): domain Bacteria; phylum Desulfobacterota; class Desulfuromonadia; order Desulfuromonadales; family Desulfuromonadaceae; genus JAIVHC01. The sequence goes on along the minus strand of JAIVHC010000055.1, from coordinate 3,303 downwards.
AGCGATCCAGTTAAGAGCATTTTCCGAGGTAGTATAGAGAGGAGAATCCGGCGCAGCCCCGCTGTCAGCGTTTAGACCCCCATTCAACCGCATCACTGCCTCGCCGGGATCAACCAGCCGGGTTCCAGGCAGCGGTTCCATCGCCAGGGCCTCTGGCCTAGCCACCACGGGGATCTGATGCTCTTTAAGGGTCTGGCGCATAAAATCTGAAATATAGGGTTGGTCGAGTAAAAACATGTGCATATCCTTTGGTAATCTCTGTTTTCAGATCAATCGTGCCCGCCAGGACATCCCTGCTCGCGCAACACCCCCATCCCGACCTTCCCCCATCAGGGGGGAAGGAGCACAAATTGGCAACAAATATGCCTGGAAGACACCAATATCTTTCAATGTTGTTCTGAGATTGCATTCTCAGCGGCACTGGTGCCGGCGAGCCAGCCGGTGGAAAAGGCCGCCTGGAGATTGTAGCCTCCGGTATCCGCCTGGAGGTCGAGTACTTCACCCGCGAAGTACAGCCCGGGCACAATTTTGGACTCCATGGTGCGGGGATCCACTTCGCGCAGATGCACCCCGCCGGCGGTTACAATTGCTTCCTCTATGGGTCGATGTGCGCTGATCTCCACGCTGAAGTGCTTGAGCCAGTGGCGCAGTTTCTTGCGTTGCGTTGCACTTACGCTGTGCCCTAGTTGTTCCGGGTTAGTCCAGGGCCGGTTTCAGATCGATCTCCAGGCGCACTTTTTTCCCGCCCTGGAGCGCATCCACCGCCGCCAGGCTCAGAGTCAGGATCACCGGCCCCGCCACTCCATCGGGAGTGAAGGTCAGTTCGCCAAAGGCATCTGCACTCTTTTTCCCATCCACATACATACGCACACCTACATTGCGCAGGGCAAGGCCGTTTAATGCGCCATTGTCTATGTCTGAACTGATCAGCGGAACCAGAGAGGGACGCGGCGCTATCACATGATGTCCGGCCCGCTGTGCCAGGGCATATCCTTCACCGCTGGAACCCGTAGCCGGATATGAAGCGCCGCCGCTGGCGAGAATCACCCTGGAAGCGGAATAATCGGTCCCGCCGCAGCGCACCCCGACAATCCTTCCATCCTGCACCAGCATCTCATCCACTCCGGCCCCGGTCAGAATGGTGGCGCCGCTCTTTTCCGCCCAGCGCCGCAGAGCACGAACTACATCCAGGGCTTTGCCGCTGGTAGGGAATACACGACCGCCCCGCTCCGTCGTAACCCTGACTCCGATCTGCTGCAGCAGGGTCTGAAGTTCGGTGCTGAAAAAACGGTGAAATGCCTGGCGCAAGAAGCGTCCGTTAGCGCCGAAATGGGAGATAAATTCAGGTATTGGCGCAGTGTTGGTTATATTGCAGCGCCCTTTCCCGCTTATACCGAGCTTCAGCAGGGTTCGTGGCATCTTCTCCAGCACCAGCACCTCGGCACCTGATGCTGCGGCAACTCCCGCCGCCATAATTCCTGCAGTTCCGCCTCCTACAATGATAATCCGGTTGTTACTCTTCAACATTTCATGCCCTCTAAATGGCTCTATTTAAAGTGATAATGTGGACGCGTGCAAACATTTGACAATATACCTGCGCATCACCTACTATGGTATGTCAGTCTGGGTTTTTAGTATGTACCTTCGTAGGTACTTACGTCCGCTGCCCCTTACGGGCACAAAGACGGACACAAAACATGTGCCCAAGCGTGCGCTCAAGTATACGTAGGCGCCCTTTGCTTGTACAGGAACGATAGACACAGAGGAGACCTTTTCACCTGACATGGCGTTTCTTTCCCCCTTCTCATTTTTAACAGAATTGATATTTTATGTCACAGAAGCTACATATAATAATATCCGGCGATGAGGGTCGCAGCCGCGCAATAACCGTAAAGAGATCCACCTTGCGCACAGGCGCTGTCCTCACATCCGTACTTATCACGCTTTTAAGCGTGACTGCGGGATTCGGCATCCACAGTATGCTGCAGAGCAAGGAGATACTCCACAATCTGCGCACCACTGAACTTGCGCTCGCCACGTTAGAGCAACGCGAACGCCTCATGACCCATGAGCTCGAAACCCTGCGACAGGAAAAAGCCGAGTTATTCCGGCACGAAGTGGCTGCACTGCGTGAACGCAGTGAACAGATTGAGGAGATCCTTACTCAGGTAGGAGTAGAAGTTCCTCCCACAGCGGATACGGCAAATACTGCGACACCACAAATTCCGAATCAGGGTGGGCCCTACTATCCCATCCCCATGGATGAGCCGGAACCTCTGGTTAATTACGCCAACGAGATGATTAATCTGGCCAACGGTACCCCCCTTGGAGAGCCCGCCAAAGGCTGGGTTTCATCAGGTTACGGCACCAGAACCGACCCCTTCAACGGCAGGCGCGCCTTTCACTACGGTATCGATATCTCCAACATGATAGGCACCTCCATCTGCGCTACCGCTGCAGGGAAGGTGCTATTTGCCGGAAACAACGGCGGCTACGGCAAGATGGTAAAAATTGAACACCCTAACAACTACCTGAGCATCTACGGACATCTGCATAAAATCCATGTGAAACCCGGAGATACGGTGGTGCGTGGCGACATCCTCGGCATCATGGGCAACAGTGGCCGTTCGAGCGGATCACACCTGCACTATGAGGTGCGCCATCAGAACAAGCCTCTCAACCCCTATCCGTTGATATATCTGAGCGAAAAATAACCCCCTGCGGAGACCCATTTTATGTTCGGTAAAAAAGCAGATCAATCACGTGCTCCCGGCGGAGCCCCCATCTCGACAATTCTGGGGGAAAAAACCCGCGTGCAGGGGGAACTTGAATTCAACGGCAGCATGCGAATCGACGGGACTTTCGACGGCACCTTAAAAGGGGAACATCTAATTATCGGTAACTCCGGGGTCGTGCACGGAGATGTGCGCTGCAGTAACTGCATCTGCCACGGACAGATACACGGACAACTGGCGTGCGACAGCATACAGCTTAAGCACGGGAGCTATTTTGAAGGCACCCTTCTCACCCGCGAATTGAGCGTTGATCCCGGTTCTACCCTGAATGGAGATATCCGCCAGCATGAAGATGAAATCCATTTGATTAATGGGGAAAAAATCGAAAAGATCGGCAGCATTGAGCATTAAAACACCTCCAATTACCAGCACCCCTTACATAGGGTGACGCCTCGCAATACTCAGCACCTGCATGTAAGGATATGCAACGATGAGCAACCAAGCCGGTGGACACCGCCCAACTCGAACCAATACTCACGCGGGAGTAATTTATGCTTCACCTCTCAGA
>JAIVHC010000225.1 GCA_020201305.1 Geobacteraceae bacterium | reverse complement strand
GCTGCAGGAGGACAATACCTGCTCCAACCACGCCCAGCGTCTGGATATCTGCCGCAACTTCCCCGCCAAGGCAATTTTTTTCTGCGGCGGGCAGCTACCCCACGCCTGTGGGTACAAGGTAGACGAAGTAGAGCCCTTTGCGAGTATTCTGCGAGACAAAATGGAGGAACGCCGATGACGCCAAGCCTGGAAAACCAGCTGCGTCGCAGTAAATCCCTGGTTGCTCTCCGGGGTAGAACCTTGCAGTTGCGCCTGCTGGTGTTTGCTGCCCTGGTGGGTATTGCTCTCGCGGCACCTGCCTGCGCAGCCGATCTGCACGGGCGCGTGAGCTGGATCTATGATGGGGATAGTATTAAGGTTGACGGTGTAGGGGATGTGCGCCTGGTGGGGATTGATGCTCCGGAGAAGAAGGGCGGCTATCGCGACCGCGATTTTCTGCGTCTGGGGGCGGATTCGCCTGCGCAGTTGCGCCGCAGCGGGCGCGACACTCTTCACTATCTCATCCGCACGCTCAAAGGGGAGCAGGTACGCCTCGAGCCGGAAGATCCCCCGCGAGACAAGTACGGACGCCTGCTCGCGTATGTATGGCTTGAGGATGGCAACATGCTCAATCGTAAGCTTCTGCGCCAGGGGCGCGTGCGCGTGTACCGCTATTTCGACTTTGCACGCAAGGAGGAGTTTCTGCGTATCGAGCGCAAAGCGATCCGTGCCGGGCGTGGTATGTGGGATTAGGCCCCCTGACTGTGCAAATGCGCAATGCAGTAACGGTAATTTTCAATCAAACAAATACGCGCATTCCCCTGTTTCCCCTTCAGTGTCTGAGGTATCTTCACAGACATCAGAGAGATCAACAGATGTTGTGGCAGACCGCCACGGACGGCGACAGTCGAACGGCTATGGACGGCCCCAATCGCAAACAGTCGTGTCCCTTGGAATGGGTGCCACAAGCCCTTGCTTAATAGTTACGTTATTTTATGCTATATTTACGCGATAAATATCCCTTGCCTCATGGAGAACTTGAACATGCGCTCTAGAAAGATATCCCGCCGAATTTCTGTCTGCCTCTTGGGCATGGTGTTTGTTGCCCTCTCTGGAACCGGAGCCACCGCTGCACAGCTTTCGGTGCTGGAAGAGTGCATGCTGGAGATGATCCGCAGCGGAGAAGCGGAACAGATGTCTCTGGGAGAGGTGCGCACATATTGCCGTAGTTCTGTAGAAGCGCACACAGAAGCAGCGCCGGAAGAGGCGGAAGAGGCAGAAGAGGACGAATCTCTGGTGCATCAGCGCCGCGAAGCCGAGGAGGATCTGAGTAGCAGTCCCTTTAGTATCGTAGCGCATCGGACGAACTACATTCTGCCTGTGAGTTACAACAACAACCCCAACGGCGATCCGTTTGGAGTGCCCGATTCTGAAGTCAACAATGCTGAAGTCAAGTTTCAGTTCAGCTTCAAGTTCCCGGTATGGCGCAATATCATCGGCGATGCCGATCTGTGGGCAGCGTATACCAATCTGTCATTCTGGCAGGCGTATAACAAATCCCATTCAAGCCCGTTCCGCGAGACAAATCATGAGCCCGAAGTGTTTTTGAGCAAAAAGAATGATCTGCAGGTGATCGGCTTTACCAATACCGAAAACCGCATCGGGGCGGTGCATCAGTCCAATGGTCAGAACGGGCAGGAATCACGCAGTTGGAACCGCGTATACCTGCAGATGATTTTCGAGCGTGACAATCTCATCCTGACGTTCAAGCCCTGGTATCGCATTCCCGAATCAGATGAGGATGGGCCGGATGATCCCACCGGAGATGACAACCCGGATATTGATGACTACCTGGGATATGGCGAGATCCGTGCTCTGTACAAGTGGGATGAGCATATCTTTTCGCTGATGTTGAGAAACAACCTGCGCAGTGGAGATAATCGCGGTGCCGTGGAACTGGGCTGGACCTTTCCGGTCACCGAGGGTATCAACGGCTACCTGCAGTATTTCAACGGCTATGGCGAGAGCCTGATAGACTACAACTCTTCGGTAAATCGCATCGGCATCGGATTTACCGTGACCGAGATGTTGTAACAGTTCCAAAAATCAGAGATTTCCTGCTTCTTACCCCCGCACTTTCTGCTCTTTAAGCCACAGATCGATAAGAAAGCGCGAGATGCTGCGGCGTGAGGGTATTGTCGGCAGTTCGTGTGCCCCGAACCAGGCGGCGTCTTCAAGTTCATCCTCCTCAACACAGATGGAACCGCCGGCGTAGTCCGCCATGAATCCTGCCATCAATTGGGAAGGAAACGGCCACGCCTGGCTACCGCAGTAGCGGATATTGGTGATCTCAATCCCGGTTTCCTCCAGCACTTCACGGTATGCGGTTTCCTCGAGACATTCCCCCGGTTCCATAAAACCGGCGGCATTGCTGTAGCGCCCCGGGGCCCAGTTGGATTTGCGTGTCAGAAGGATTTTGTTCTGATGCCGTACCAGAACGATGGCACAGGGGTGAATGTGGGGGAAATGGTGCCAGCCGCAGCCGCAGCATTCCATCCCCCAGGTGGACGCAATGCTGCGCATGGGGGAGCCGCAGCTGCTGCAGAAGCGGCTGTTTTCGAGCCAGTGATGCAGGTGCTTGGCGAGCGCACCCATCGAGATAAGAGCGAGACTGAGTTCGGGTTCTTCGTGGCGCAGGCTGTAACCACTTAGATGTGATGGCGGCTCTTCCTCTGCAGGGACAACACACACGCGGCACGGCATGTTTGCCCAGCGTCCACAGTAGAAGGTCTGCGCCAGGGAAGAAACCGCGCCCGGATCACGTGTCAGACATGCATCTTCGCCATCCCTGTCAACATAGATGGAATTCTTATGCAGTACGACCCACACCCCTTCAGTGCCGGGATCGGCATCCGGGGTTTCGAAGCTGAAATGTTTAGCAACACAGGCGTGGTTAAATGGAAGGAATAACGCATCTTCATATGCGTGGGAAAACATAATTAAGCCTCCTTGGGACGCATAACCGGGGTGATGCTCCAACGCTGATCTGCCGGTTTTTCGCGCCGCAGCATGTCGCCGGGGCGGGTATCCGAGGGTAATTCGACCCATACCATGGCGTTGGGCTGAATAATGGTGCGGGGTTCATCCTTTTGCGTTCGTGCAGCGTGAATTATGGCCCCGCGCTGCCGCATGCCCGGACCAATCACTTCTATGGGGTCGCCACACTCAAAGCGATTGCGTCCTTCTACAAGAAACTCCGTAGCGCTACGCTGTTCGCGCACGATGCCGAGAAAATCGTGACTGCGCCGATAGCGTGAATCCTCATGATGGATGGTGGCGTCATCCGGAGGGAGAAAGTCGGTGGTATAGGGGCGATGGCTCACCTTATCCAGTTCTTCACGCCAGAGCGGATCGCAGCGGTAGGTGTGTGGATCTGCCATATAGGCGTCGATAGCCGCGCGATATACCCGCGTTACTGCGGCGACATAGTACAGGGTTTTCATACGCCCTTCGATCTTGAGGCTCTTAACCCCGGCGCGGATGAGATCGGGGATGTGTTCGAGCAGACACAGATCGCGGCTGTTCATGATATAGGTTCCATGCTTGTCCTCCTCAATCCCAAACGCTTCCTGTGGGCGGGTTTCCTCCACCAGGGTATAGTTCCAGCGGCACGGTTGCGCACATGCACCACTGTTGGCGCTGCGTCCCGTTAGGGCGGTGGAGAGAAGGCAGCGTCCCGAATAGGCGACACACATGGCACCGTGAACGAAAACCTCCAGTCCCATCTGCGTACCCCGGTGAATGGCTGAAATATCCTGCAGTGAAAGTTCGCGTCCGAGATTAACCCGCTCAATTCCTTGTTCGCTCCAGAAGTTACACGCCGCAGCATTCAGGGTGTTGGCCTGGGTGGATAGGTGAATTTCGCGCTGAGTATCCAACGTTCTGATGCGATTCAGCACTCCAGGATCGGAAACAATGTACGCATCTATGTCCAGGGGGCGCAACGCTTCCAGATATTTGTCCAACTCATGCATCTGCGTCTCGAAGAGATAGGCATTCAGGGTTAGGTAGAGTTTTTTGCCCCGCTTATGTGTTTCTTCTACCGCGCGGCGTAGATTCTCAAGATTAAAGTTCCCCGCCTGGGCTCGCAGACCGAAATGTTCTCCTCCCAAATACACAGCGTCGGCACCGTAATCAAGAGCTACTTTAAGTTTGTCAATATCGCCGGCGGGGGCCAGGAGTTCGGGTACAGGGGGCATAATTGGGTGTCTCAGTGCAAGGAATAGAGGAAAGAAAACAGAATAGATACCAGGCCTCCAACTCTACGTTGAAACGAGGTTTAAATGCAATTGTTCCTCCTCTCGAATTTATTAAATAGTGCAAGTGCTTGACAATAGCCCTGAATAGATTTAAGAGTTTCACAATAAGTTAATGGCGACTCTACGTTGAAACGAGGTTTAAATGCAATTGTTCCTCCTCTCGAGTTTATTAAATAGTGCAAGTGCTTGACAATAGCCCTGAATAGATTTAAGAGTTTCACAATAAGTTAATGGCGTTGCAGAAAGTATACAATTAGATGGCTAAGCAAAAAGCGCCAAATGCAAGACGCGTGATTGTCGAGCAATGAGGCGTACTTGTGAGGTGTTAGCCTATTTTAAAATACACGGAGATGGAGGATAGCACAGTAATGGTACGTATAATGGGCACTACATGTATGGTTTTTGTAGCACTGGTGGTGACAGGATGTGCCCCGGGAACCATGGGTGAACAGCAACGCTCCCCGTCCGCGCCTCTGGAACAGCAGGTAGAAGCGCAGCAATTGCGCATAACCGCAATGGAACAGCAACTCGCCAAGTTGAGTAACGCCCAGCGCGAAAGGGATGAAGAGTATACAGCAGCGATGGAACGCCTCGATGCGGTGCTGGCGGAAATTGACAGGGGGCGTAAGGCTGATATGGGGGCACGCGATAGCACGCGCCATGATTTGATTACGGGCCAGCCACGCGCTGACAGCACTGCTGCGAATCTCACGGAACAACGGACGGATGCAGAGGAACGCACGCCAACCGATATATATCGGCGCGCGTTTGCTGCTTACACGACAGGTAAGCATGACCGCGCGCAGGAACTGTTTGAGGAATTTGCCACCTCCTTCCCGAACAACGACTACGTGGCCAATGCGCGTTTCTGGCAGGGAGAGGCCTGTTTGGCTCAAGGACTGTATTCCGCGGCAGAAGAGGCCTTTGCTGCGGTAGAAGAATTTGACCCTCAGAGTTCCAAAGTGCCGTTTGCGAAGTTAAAGCAGGGTCTAATTCGAGCGCGTCAGGGAGATACCGAAGGGGCGCGAAAACTGTTCGAAAATGTACAACGCAATTACCCAGATACTGAAGCAGCGGAGCAGGCGGA
>JAIVHC010000159.1 GCA_020201305.1 Geobacteraceae bacterium | reverse complement strand
ATAATTCTCTGGTGAGTCAGCTCGTCTCAGTTAGTAAATGAGCGCAGGTTTTTTATTTCTTCTGCCCAGCGCTCCGGTTCCGGGGTTTCGAGGATCAGGGGGATATTGTTAAAGCGTTCGTCCTGCATGATATATTTGAAACATTCCCACCCGATATTGCCATCTCCTAAGGGTGCATGACGATCCACGCGACTGCCGCGCTCCTTTTTGGAGTCGTTGAGGTGCATCCCTTTGAGGTATTTTAAGCCCACAATACGCTCGAATTCTGCGAAAGTCTTCGCACATGCGGAGGTTGAGCTGAGGTCGTAGCCGGCGGCGAAGGCGTGGCACGTATCTATGCATACCCCGATGCGTTGTTTGTCCTCCACCTGCTTGATGATTTCGGCGAGGTGTTCGAAGCTGTAGCCCAGGTTGTTGCCCTGGCCGGCGGTGTTTTCTATCACGGCGACGACCTGCTCGGTTTTTTCCAGAGCGAGATTGACCGATTGTGCTACACGCTCAAGACTTTCCTCCTCGCTGAGTTTGTTCAGATGGCTGCCGGGATGGGAGTTGAGATACATCAGCCCGAGTTGTTCGCAGCGCTGCATTTCATCAGTGAAAGCGGTGCGTGAGCGCTCCAGTTTTTCCTCTTCCGGATGCCCGAGGTTGATGAGATAGCTGTCGTGGGGCAGGACCTGCTCCGGCTTGAACTCCAGTTCGGCACATCTATCCTGAAATTTGCGGATTTCGCTGTTACTCAGTTCCTTTGCATGCCAGCGCTTCTGGTTTTTGGTGAAAAGGGCGAAGGCATTGGCGCCGATATCTGCGGCATTTACGGGAGCATTGAAGACTCCACCTGCGGCACTGACGTGTGCTCCTATGTATTTCATCTTTTCTCCAATTTCAGGATTCTGTGGGGGCAAGATTCTGCTTATGTGCGTACCCTTCCAACCACTCCCATGCTTCTGTGCTGTTGCTGATATTGCCCAGGCGCTCTGCGGCGTTCATGCTTTCCAGGCAGGAGCCGAGATCTTTGCCCTGAATCAATGGAAAGCGTTGTTGGATCAGCGTTGCGGGGAGCAGGGTGTGGATGTCTGCGCTATTATCCCTACTATGGTCCATACCATGGCGGCAGAAAAACACCAGGGCGGCGAGTCCCTGGGGCAGGGGGGCGCCTGCATAGGCCAGATGCTGCAGGGCGCGGCGAGGATAGCGCTGTGAGTTCAAGTGTTCCAGTTGCACAAGGATATCCTCGGGGCAGGTGAGAAACCACTTCAACCACATCTGCGCCTTGCGACTTAACTTGAGATGGGGCTCAGTAGCAGAGACGCTTTGGTCTGGTGCAGTGCTGGCGCGGAGCCAGGTGGCAAAGAGACCGAGACTGCGGTAGGTGAATTCATCTCCGGCGCTCCACTGCATGCGTGTGGCTATGTAACTGCACTCTTTGTCACATAGCTCTAGCAGGGTAAATGCGCGCTCCAACGCAGGGGATATGTATTGCTCAGGGGGCTCGGATGGTGGAGGCGCTAAGTTAAGCACTGCTGCGGCGCCGCAGGTATGAAGTTCGGTCAGGGCATAGCGCAGATGAGTTAAGTGTGTAGCACTAAATATCCCTGCAATCTCGCTGCGGATGCGCTCGGGGGCAATCTCAGCCAGGCCCTGAGCCGCGGCAGCACATGCGGATCTGGTAGCGGGGCTGAAGCGGAATCCGAAGGTGGCGCAGTGGCGCAGCCCTTTAAGGATGCGCAGGGGATCATCATGTAAAACCATGGGGGAACAGAGGTGCAGGCATTGGCGCTTTAAATCCTCTTGTCCGTGCAGGGGATCGAAAATGCGTAGATCAGGGCAGGGTACTGTGGTCTGGATATTTGCGTCTTCTGAGTTTGGCAGTTGAGCCAGATCGATGGCCATGGCGTTAATGGTAAAGTCGCGCAGGGCGAGATCCCCCTTCAGATCCGGAGCGCGCAGGGGGGAAAAGTCGAACTGGCATGCATTAGGCGGTGGGAGAGTCACCCGGCTGTAGTTGCGCGTGGCATCGAGGCTGAACCAGTGCCCCTTAAAGGTGCGTGCAAGAGTCTTGGCGAGTGGGGTAGGATCCTGCGTACACACCAGATCAATGTCGACACATGTGCGGCCGAGGATATGGTCGCGCACACTTCCACCCACCATAAATAGACGCAGGCCCGCGCGGCTCGCTTCACGCGCTAACCACAGCAGGCCTGCATTATTGTACACGTTAGATGCTGGAGCCGTATCAGAACAGTTCTGCACCGTAGATTATTTCCTAATCGCTGAAATCAATGGTTGCTTCTTTTTTCAGCTCTTCAACCCAATCCTGCAGCAGTTTGGCGCCGTTTTGCTCTTTGAGGAACTGGGCGATCTGCGGTTTGGCTTCTTCGTAACTCAGGTTTTGAGTTTCCTGGGTGTCTGTAACCTTGATCAGGTGGAGGCCGAACTGCGTTGGAACAACATCACTTACTTCCCCTGGTTTAAGGGCGAAAGCCACCTCTTCAAAGGGTTTTACCATAGAACCGGGGCCGAAAAGGCCCAAGTCACCACCTTTGGCACTACTGGGGCAAGCTGAATGTTCCTGAGCCAGGGCAGCAAAATCTTCCCCGTTGTCGACCTTTTCTTTGATCTCACGAATTTGTGCTTCGGGTTTTTCCGGATTTTCCAGATCAGCTTTCACCAGAATATGGCTCGCCTGAACCATGGCGGGATTTACCATTTTATCCGGATGTTCGTCGTAGAATGCCTTTATTTCATCTTCGCTCGGCTCTTCTGCGGCCTCGAGTTTCTGATCGGTGAGCATATTCACGGAAAGATCCTGCCGGATCATACGGTAGTAGGACTCTTTATCCACTCCGGCTTTTTCGAGGGTGGCGTAGAACTCCTCTTCACTGGGGAAGTTCTGCATAACCTTCGCTTTCTCCTGCTCAATCTGCTCATCGTTGGCCACGACGCCTTCAGCGAGGGCCTGCTGGAAGATCAGTTCTCGCGCGATGATGCGCTCTACCGCGATCTCCTGCACCTTCTCCTGCTCCTCTTCGCTGAGTTGATCCACGCTTTTGCGATACAGCTCCATAGAGTAGCTCTGCATGGCGTTCATGAAGTCAAAGTGGCTGATAGGTGTTCCGTTTACTACGAGAGTTTTTTCTGACACTAAATTTCTCCTGAAAGTTTGTAAAGTTACCTCTATACGGTGAACCTGTACGCCGTACGCTGCGGTAACCCGGGTGAGTAGTTTATTGGTTCAGACGTTGGAAATACCGATGGGTTTAAAATGATTGTATCAAGTGGAATATCCGAGTTGATTGAGAGCATTGCTAAGGGCGGCAAATTCTGCCAGATCCAGGGTTTCGCCACGCCGCTTTAAGTCTATATCGGTCTGTGCTGCAGCCGCATCAACAGCCGTGGCATCAAATCCCTGACTCTGCAGGGTGTTGCGCAGGGTCTTGCGCCGCTGGGCGAACGCCGCTTTTACCACGCGGATAAACAGGCGCGAGTCATCCACCTGCGCACGCGCTTGCTCCAGCCTTGTGAAGCGCAATACTTCCGAATCCACCTTGGGTTGCGGTGTAAATGCCTGTGGAGCCACGCTGATAACGGATTCGACATCGAACCACAGTTGGCATAGGACTGTCAAGATACCGTAGTTTTTTGTCCCCGCCTGGGCGCGCAGGCGCTGTGCCACCTCTTTTTGGAACATCAGCACCAGGGCGGAAAACAGTTCGCGGTGCTCGATAACCTTGAAAAGTATCTGGCTGGAGATGTTGTAGGGCAGATTTGCCACCAGTTTATAGGGGGGGTCACATAAAAACTCTTCCCACTTAAGTTGGAGGGCGTCTCCGGTGTACACCACAACCCCGGCATGGGTGCTGGCATCCCATGCAGCGGCGAGATCGCGGTCAATTTCCATGAGGTGCATTTGTTTTACCGCCGGCGCAAGGATATGGGTGAGGGCCCCGTGCCCGGGGCCGATCTCAACCACCTTGTCATCCGGCTCCAGCTGGGCCGCAGCGACAATGGCACGGATCACATTCTGGTCGCGTAGAAAATTCTGTCCGAAGCGTTTTCGCGCTCTATGGCTTTGGGTCATGGCCTTGATTTCTGGACTTCAATAAAGTGGATGAACGGTTTAAGCGCGATCATTATGCGTCATCTTCGGTTTTGGGCGGCGTACTTTTGCGTGTGCTGGTGCGGCGTCGTTTTTGAGTAGCTTCAGGGTTGTTCTCTGGAGACGATTTTGCATCTGTAGCACCCTTTTGTTCACCTGTTTCCTCTGCCTGAGGCGTTGTAGCGCTTTTGCTGCTGCTGCGCCGCGTTGTGGTGCGGCGGGGGGTGCGTTTAGGCGCAGGTTTAGCTTCTCCTTCTGTGCCGCCATCACTCGCAGTTGCTGCTGTGTCGGGTTTTGCATCTCTACCCTGTTTCGGTATTTCCGGCGCACTTGCAGTGGCGGAGCTTTTGCTCCTGCTTGTACTTGCGCGTCGGCGCGGAGTTTTCTTGGGTACAGTTGCCTCTTCAGGGCTGGTGCCTTCTTCTGTGCTCGCGGCAGAGGCACTTTTGCTTGGAGTGCGGCGCCTGCGGGTGGGGGAGGTTTTCTTCGCCACGGTCTCCTGCGCGCCGTTTGCTTTCTCTATTACGGTGGAGTCATCTTTGCCCTGTGGAGCCTGGTCTTTGGAGACACTTTGAGCACCCGAATCCTCCTTTATCTCGGTGGCGGCAGCATTAGATGCAGGTGTTGTTGCCTCTTTGGAGGGGGTGCGCTTTCGCGGGGTACGCTTGCGCGGTGCGGGAGCTTTTTTATTTTCATTATCCGCAGTTGCACTACTCTTATCTTCGTCTTGCCGGGGCGCAGCAGCAGAAGCTGCGCTCTCCGATGTGATTTCTGCATCAGAAGGGGACGCCGCACTGCTGTCTTTGGGGGTGGCGCGCCGACGCGCCGGGGCGCGCTTGCGAGCCGGGGTCGGCTGTTCCTCTGTCTTTTCTGAGCTCTGATCCTGGGTGCCAGTCTCATCTGTGGAGTTGCTCTGTGCTTTTTTTCTGCTGGGGCTCCGTCTGGGGGCACGCTTGGGCTTTCCTGTTGCGCCCTCCTGAGTCGATTTGTCCTCAGGCGCAGGGGCCTCTTGTGTCTGTGAAGGAACGGCTTGTGCATCATCTCCGGCATTGCTCTGAGTGGCCTCAGGTATTTCAGGCGGTGTTTCTGGCTTTTTGCGCCGTGTTCTGCCTGAAGAGGGCTTGCGGCGTGCGGGTGCACTCTGCGCGGTGGAATCTTTTTCCTCCGTTGTGGGTGCAGCCGCATCCCCAGTGGCTGCAGGTTTTTCCTCCTGCGTCTGTGGGTTCTGCTCCGCTGCAGAAGCGTCAGTGTCGGAGTCGGACGGGGTCTGGTTCTCCTGTTCCTGTGCTTTGGCATCTGCGCGCGCACGGCGCTGACGTGCCGAACGGGAACGCCGCGGACGCCTGGGTTTATTTGAACTATCGTTTTTAGAGTCTTCTTTTTGCGCGCCGTCTATTTCGGAACTCTGATTCGGAGATTCCTGCGCAGATGCTGCTTCACCTTGCTGTTGCTTTGAACTGTCGGATTGGGCTTCAGAACCCTTTTCCTGCTCTGCCGTGCTGCTTTCCTTATCTTTGCTGTTGTCAGTGTCGGAGTCTGAATCCCAGCTGCGATCGGAGTAATCCATATCTACCAGAGCTTTTTGTTCACCCTGGGAATCGTCCAGATCTACGCTGTTCTTGCTGAAGTCGAGATCTACCTGATCAGGAAGGTAGTCCGGCCGGGGTTTGATCCATATTTCAACATGCTGCTGTTGCTCAAGCTCTTTGAGCTCGGCACGTTTCTGATTGAGGAGGAGGGTGCCGACATCGAGGGCGACATTGGCTACAACCTGGTCGATTTTCCCTTTCGCTGTCCCAGCCTGGATACGGCGCAACAGGCTGATGGCGCGTGATTCACAGCTGCGGATCCGGCCGCTGCCGCTGCAGTTTGGGCAACTGTTGTACGAGGATGCACCGAGATTGGGCTTGATACGCTGGCGACTCATCTCCAGAAGGCCGAACAGGGAACTGATGCGCCCCTGGGTGATGCGGGCTTTGTCCTGTTTCAGTGCCTGTTCCAGGGTTTTTTCCACTTTGCGTGCGTTCTTGCGCTGGCGCATGTCGATAAAGTCGATGACGACCAGACCACCGAGGTCACGCAGACGTAGCTGGCGCGCAATTTCGGTCGCGGCTTCAACATTGACCAGGCACGCAGTGGATTCGATGCTCTGTTCACTCGAAACCTTGCCCGAGTTGACATCGATAGCCACGAGGGCCTCGGTCTGATCTAGGACGATGGAACCCCCGGAGGGTAAATTGACGGAGTTGGTTGCGAGTTGCGCAATCTGTTCTTCGATCTGGTAGCGTGCGAAAATAGGGCGCCGCTCCTGATGCATTTTTACCAGCTTTACGTAATCCGGCATCACAGTCTTGATGAAATCGCGCGTCTGTTTAAATATCTCATTGTCGTCGATCAGCACTTCATCCATATCCGGGGTGAAGTAATCCCTGACGCTGCGCAGTACCAGACTCGATTCTTGATACACGAGTGCGGGGGCGGAGGCATTTTCGGCCTGGGAAATGATGTTTTTGTAGATGTTAAACAGGTAGTTGAAGTCGCGCCTGAGTTCTTCGGAGGATTGGTCGATGGCTGCGGTGCGGATGATGTAACCCATCTCGTCCGGGAGGTCGAGTTCCTTAAGGGCTTCTTTAATTTTTTTGCGCGTGGAATCCTTGTCAATCTTGCGCGAGATCCCGCGCGATCGGCTATTGGCCATCAGCACCATATAGCGCCCGGCGAGGGAGAGCTCGGTGGTTACCGCTGCCCCCTTGGTGCCGCGTTCCTCTTTGACCACCTGAACCAGGATTTGTTGTCCGCGGCGCAGGATTTCATTTATGGGGGGACGCTGGCTGTTGTTGCCATTCCGCTTCGGCCACAGGTCGGGGTGGATGTCGCCTATCTGGAGGAAACCATGGCGTTGGGCACCGTAATTGACAAAGGCAGCCTGAAGTCCCGCTTCTACGCGGATTACTTCTGCTTTATAAATATTACCTTTGGTGTTTTCGCTTCCAGCTACTTCGATATCGAGTTCTGTGAGGAGTCCATCCTCGACAATGGCAACGCGCTCTTCTCCCGAGAGGGTTGCGTTGATCAACATTTTTTTACTCATGTAAAACCTTCTGCTGTTGTAGCGTATACATTTACGCTCAGCCGCACATGGCGCACCTCACCACTGATGGGAGGTACGAAAATTAATAATCTGAAGTGCAGGTAAGGGCCTGCATAGTCGCAAGCTCCTTCATCAACGGCACTTCAAACCGCGATTACAGGTCAATGGGGGCAGATTCGGGCGGATTGGTTGGTCACGCCCTGCCTTCGCGGTTCAGACCTGGTAAAAATTGCTCCTAACACGTATCACTGCGCTTTACTGCACTGTGAATGCATAGGCAGGATAAGTGGGTGTGCCTCTCGCCGCTATCTGTTCTTAAAGAGCAGGGCACAGACAACGGCAGAGAAAAATCTGAAATTCCGGTGGGAGGATTATAACTCGTTTGAATTATTTGTCACCAGTACAGTTTACAACTAGCCGTTTTTATGTATTCCTACCTTGTTTGCGAGACGTTCCCACGCGGGCATGCTGCGCTCGATGATGTCGAGATCGATGCAGTACGCGATACGGAAATAGCCCGGTGCGCCAAAGCCTCGTCCTGGAACAAGGAGTATCTTCTCCTCCTGCGCCATTTTTACAAATTCCGCATCGTCTTCCAGCGGTGATGCAGGGAAGAGGTAGAATCCGCCTTCTGGCTTGACCATGCTGAAGCCCAGGGCGCTAAGATTGGTATACAGCAGGTTGCGCTTCTGTTCATATGCCGCAATGTCCACGCTTTCATTCTGGAGTCCGGCAATAAGGCGCTGCATCAACGCCGGAGCGTTTACAAACCCCAGAACCCGATTGCTGAACACTGCGCCTTCGATAAAAGTGTTTACCTCTTCCAGCGCCGGATTTATCGCGAGATAACCGATGCGTTCGCCCGGGAGGGCAAGGTCCTTGGAATGTGATGTTGCCAGAACGGAGTTGGCGATATGATTGAAAATGCATGGCACCGTGGAATTATCGTATGCTAGTCTGGCGTATGGTTCGTCAGAGATTACGTAGATGGCGCTGCCGTGTTCGCGCTGTTTCTGTTCGAGCACGGTGTTAATGGCATCCAGAATGTGCGCCGGATAGATAACCCCGGTGGGGTTGTTGGGTGAATTGAGGATAATTGCTCTGGTGCGTGCTGTGATAGCGTTGGCAATGGCGTCCACATCGGGGAGGAATGTTTCCGCACAGGTTTCCACCACAACCGGGGTGCCGCCGTGGTTATCGATATAGAACTTGTATTCCACGAAATAGGGCGCGAGAATAACCACCTCTTCGCCCGGATTGAGGATAGTCTTGAGAGCAACATTCAAGGCACCCCCGGCACCGCAGGTCATAATAACGTGTTCCGCCTTTAATGCCTGGGAGCTCGATTTGTTCAGATGTTGCGCTACCGCTGTTCTGGTTTCCGGGTATCCGGCATTGCTCATGTAACGGTGCATCCCCGGAACAGGGTTGTTGGCAAGCTCCTGCAGGGCGTGTTTGAATGCGGCGGGTGGTTCAACTGCGGGGTTACCGATGGTGAAGTCGAACACATTTTCAGCACCGAATTGAGTGCGCAGGCGGTCACCCTCTTCAAACATCTTGCGGATCCAGGATGACTGTTTAATGCATGTCTGTATCTTAGTGGCTATAGCCATGTAACTACTCCATGTATATTCTCGAATAATGTCAACGGTATGTATCATTTTTAGCAATTTGTGTTACATGATGAAACGCGGTTCGATAGTATCCATGGAGCAGATCAGGGTCAAGTTTAAATAAATGCAGCTATTTGCATCCAGATGTGTTGGAGAAATCATATATGTTTATACGTGCAACTAAACTTTGTGTCGGGACGCGTGTAGCCCGCTGCGCGGCGCTTTACGCGCACCTGCGGTTCTGGTTGCTCCTGGGCATGCTCGCGCTCGGCGCCTGGGGATGTGCTGCGCCACATATTAAGCAGGATGCTACCAAGGGAGCACCCCATGATGCTGTGGTCCGCCTCCACAGTGCTGAGATAAATGCTGAAGCCACCAGAACTCTGCAGACCCTTATCGATCTTGCCCCGGATAAGCCGGTGGCTTATTTTGAGCTGGGACGGGTATTGGAAGAACGGCACGAATTCACGCGTGCCCTGGATCTGTACCGTACGGCGGCGCAGACTCTGGAGCACAACGTGCAGGAATTTGAATACCTGCAGGCGGAGTTGCTGCTGGAACAGCATGAATACGCGGCAGCAGCGGATGTGTTAAGTTCTTCCCTTGCGCGCGAAGAAAGTATACCTCTGCGTCTGCTGTACGGTTACGCACTGTTGCAACGGGAGCAGTATGCGGGTGCGGTGCCTGAATTGCGCGCTGCCGCAGAAGCGCTGGAGTTCAATTCCCTGGCGTGGCTGTGGTTGGGGAAGGCGCTAGCACACCAACGCCAGTGGTATGATGCCATTGCGGCATTACAGCAGGTGGATAATGGTCAGGTGGATAATGGTGATCCCTACACCGATGCCCTGCTTCATCTTGCCGGGCTCTACCATATGGTGGGCTACAACAGGGATGCGATCGGAGCTTTGGATGAGTTGCTGGATCTCGGAGTGTCGGATCCACTTATGTATCAGCACTTGAGCTATCTGCACATCCTGGAGGAGGACAACCCTGCAGCAGTAACCGCGCTGGAACATGGGGTGGAGAAATATCCCGACAGTGTGGAGTTGAAAAACCGGCTGGGTTTGCTGTATGCCATGCTGGGAGAGTACGCGGCAGCGATTAAACACATGGAGCAGGTAGCACTACAACGTCCGGACGATATAGAGGTGCTCAACAACCTTGCGTATTTGTATGCGCAAACGGAACAGAATCTCGAACACGCAGCTACCCTGGCACAAACCGCGCTGGAGCAGGAACCACGTGCGGAGTTTCACGACACTCTGGGGTGGGTGTATGTCAAATTGGAACGCTATGCCGAAGCCCTCGAACATCTGCGCCTGGCGCATGATATGCAACCCCAGGATGCGCAGATTCTGGAACACCTCGGTGATCTGTACCGCGCTATGGGACAAAGGGCAGAGGCTGAAGAAGTGCATATAAAATATCTGGAATTGCTGCATAATAACAAAAAGTTACGGAGCAAACTTAACCCCGATTCTGTGGAAAGATAGGTGTAATGGTATTAACTTCCGGTGTATCCGTGTCGGTACGCAGCATCCTTTTGTTACTGAAGAGGATGGGTATGCAAGTTGGGCGGGCAGGTATCCTGGCGGGGCTGGTATTTCTGGTGGTCGGCTGTGCCCGGGTTTCTTCACCACCGGTGGTGGAGGCTCCGGTATCAGAGCTGAGTAGCGCGCAGATGTTGGAGATCATGGAGCGTTCATATGCCCATACCAGTCTACAGGCCCTCGCAGAGGTACATTTAAGCCGTGGCAAGGATAAACAGGGTTCCACCCAGGCACTTCACGTCCAGGCGCCGTATCGGTTGCGCGCTGAAGTGTTTAACTTTATGGGGCAGATGCTTGTACTTCTCAACGCGGATGGAGCTGATCTCGAGGCCTATGTCCCGAGCCGGAAGACCTTGTATCGCGGCATGGCAACGCGCGCTCGCATGGAGCAGTTTGCGTATGTGCCACTGATGCCGGCGGATATGGTGGCGCTATTGTTGCTGCGCCTGCCACCCGGGGTGCTACAACTGGCACAGCTAGAGAGGGGAGAGGGCAACAGTCTGCGCTTTGTTCTTTCTGAACAGCAGGAGTATGTGGTTCATTTTACTGCAGACCAGGTGCAACGCATTACGTATCGCGAGTTGGGGCAGGTGGTGTTCAGTATTGCATATGCCGCAGTGTCAGCCACAGGGAGTACGGGGGAGATGTTTCCGCGTAACATGACACTGGCGATGCCGTCGCAGGAGCTCGAACTTGATATCGAACTCGAAGATGTCCAACTCAACCCCGCTTTTGAAGCTGATTTTTTCGAGATCAAGGTACGTGCCGGTGTGGAGACGGTACCCCTTGAGGAGCTCTGAACCTATGCGCTGGATTGTTTTTGGACTGCGAGCCTCGCCGCGGCTGATATGCCTTATTCTTCTGAGTGTCGTGCTGACCCTAGCCGGCGGATGTCGGGAGAGTGAATTCATTGCAACAGAGGGGGGCGAGCACACTGGGGTGGCCTATGGAGACACCATCATCATGGGTACCATCGGGGATGCGAGTAATCTGATTCCCCCCCTGGCGTCAGATGCCTCATCGTCCACTATAAGCGGACATGTCTATAACGGCTTGATCCGCTACGACAAAGATATGCGCTTCGAAGGGGATCTCGCAGAATCATGGGAGATCTCCGATGATGGGCGCGAGATAACCTTTAATCTGCGCCGGGATGTTACCTGGCACGATGGGGAGCCGTTTACCTCGGCAGATGTGCTGTTTACTTATCAGCTCATGATCGATCCGGATACACCTACGGCATATGCTGAACGTTACAAGCAGGTGGAGCAGGCCAGTGCCCCCGATCCGTATACGTTCAAGGTACGCTACGCACAACCCCTGGCCCCGGCGCTGGTGAGCTGGGCCATGGGGATCTGCCCCAAGCATTTGCTCGAAGGGAAGGATATAACCACATCCGAACTTGCACGTAACCCGGTGGGTACGGGGCCGTTTCGCTTTGTGAAGTGGAATCCGGGGGAGCAGATTGTACTGGAGCGAAACGAGGACTACTTCGAAGGGGCTCCCTATATCAAGCGCATCGTGTATCGCATTGTCCCCGATACTACTACCATGTTTCTCGAACTCCAGTCCGGCGGGCTTGACTATATGGGGCTGACCCCTCTGCAGTATGCGCGCCAGACTGACACCCCGGCATTCAAGCGCCGCTTCAATAAGTATCGCTATCCTGCTTTTGCATATACCTATCTCGGCTACAACTTGCGCAAGCCTATGTTTCAGGATAAACGGGTGCGCCACGCGATAGCGTATGCCATCGACAAACAGGAGATTGTCGATGGAGTATTGCTGGGGCTGGGGCAGCCGGCCACCGGTCCATATAAACCCGGAAGCTGGCCCTACAATCCGGATGTGCCGCGCTATCCCTATGCGCCGGACAAGGCGCGTGCTCTTCTGGATGCGGTGGGGTGGAAGGATGTGGATGGTGATGGAGTGCGGGAAAAGGATGGGCACAGATTCGAGTTCACTATTCTGACCAATCAGGGTAATGACCAGCGTATCAAAGCGGGGGAGATTATCCAGCGCCGCCTGCAGGAAGTGGGGATACAGGTAAAGCTTAGAGTCGTTGAATGGGCATCATTCTTAAAGGAGTTTATCCACCCTGGCAAATTCGATGCGACCATTCTGGGATGGACCATCCCTGTTGACCCGGATGGCTACAACATCTGGCACTCGAGTAAGACAGGGGCGCGTGAGCTCAACTTTGTCGCCTACAGCAATGCCGAAGTGGACCAGCTCCTCGAACAGGGTCGGCGGGTACTTCCCATTGAAGAGCGCCGTCCCATCTACCACCGTTTGCAGGAGATTCTGGCCCAGGACCAACCCTACACCTTTTTATACGTGCCTGATTCGCTTCCGGTGGTGGCGCGGCGTTTTCACGGCATTGAAGAGGCCCCGGCGGGGATTATGCACAACTTCAACGAGTGGTATGTACCGGAAGAGCAGCAAAAGTATAAACGCTAACCGGAGATAATGGATTGTAGCCGATGTTTGTATATATGGCCAAAAAACTGCTGCACATGGTGCCGCTGTTGTTGGGAATCACTCTGATTTCATTTGTGGTGATCCACCTCGCACCTGGAGATCCCACCGATCTGCAGACCGAGATGAACCCGGACGCGGGTACGGAACTCGAAGAGCGCCTGCGTACGGAATACGGCCTGGATGATCCGCTTCTGGTGCAATATGGCACATGGCTGAAGCGTCTGGTGCAGCTCGATTTCGGACGTTCCTTCTCCCAGGATCGACGCCCGGTGTGGGATAAAATCATGGAACGTCTCCCCATTACCCTTATGATAAACCTGCTCTCCATGGGATTAATTGTCCTTACGGCAGTACCCTTAGGGGTTATCTCAGCTGTTAAAAGCGACACCTGGTTTGACCGCACCACTACGTTGTTGGTATTCATCGGTTTTGCCGCCCCCTCATTCTGGCTCGCGTTATTGTTGATGGACTGGCTTGGAGTATATATGGGGCTGGTTCCGGTTTCGGGTATCAAATCGTTCGGGCATGAATACCTCTCCACCGGCGAGCAGATACTCGATATCGGACACCATCTGATTCTGCCGGTGTTTATTTCCGCCATTGGTGGTCTCGCAGGGTTCTCACGTTATATGCGCTCCAATATGCTCGACGTGATCCGACAGGACTATATACTTACGGCACGAGCCAAGGGGTTGCCGGAGAGGGTGGTAATCGGTAAGCACGCGCTCCGCAACGCATTGTTACCGCTGATCACTATACTGGGTCTTGCAGTGCCCGGGCTGATCGGCGGAAGTGTGATCTTCGAGAGTATTTTTGCCATCCCCGGAATGGGCAAACTTTTTTACGATGGCGTCATGATGCGTGATTACCCTTTGATTATGGGAATCCTGGTAATCGGCGCAGTGATGACACTGGTGGGGAATATGCTTGCGGATGTAGGATATGCCCTTGCGGATCCGCGTATTCGCAAACGCTGATGGCGTCGCAAAAAGCCCGCCCTTGTATCTTGAAATAACAGGTTGAATCTATGTTAGCCTCGGGACGCCGGGGCTGGCGGAGAAAGGTGAATTTGTGTCCGCCCTAAGGGCTTTGACTTTGATCCGTAGATTAAATCCCTTTCTCCTTTATTGTTCCTTGAATTTGAACGGTATCTTAGGCCTCCCCTTGGGATGAGCTTGTATGGTGCAAGGTTAGTTCCGGAACAATCATGCCAGTCCCCAGCTGAGCTAAGTTCAACATAGGAGGTGCTTTTATGTCTA
>JAIVHC010000054.1 GCA_020201305.1 Geobacteraceae bacterium | reverse complement strand
GCTTCCAGACGAGAAACCTGCGCGCGGGTCTGCTCCAGATTGCGCAGTGACTGCTGCAGATCAAGCTCATCGATGAGCCCCGCCTTGAAGCGTGAATGGTTGAGATCATAGGTTTTTTTCTGGCTTGCAATATTATCCAGCGCCACTTTGAGGCGCTGCTGATAAGTACGCAGCTCAATGTAGTTCAGCGCCACCTCAGCAGTGAGACTGGTCAGCACCCCGTGCATATCCGCACTGCTCGCTTCAAGCTCCGCCTGTGCGCTCTCCACCGAACGCCGGATACTTCCGAACAGATCCAGCTCCCAGGAAGAGTCGAGTCCGGCCATGTACCAGTCATTCTCCTCTGCGCCGGTGGGGCTGCCGAGATTTTCACTCCTGCGCTGGCGCTGAATCTGCCCTTCGGCCCCCAGGGTGGGGAAGTGATCCGCCCGACTCAGACCGCGATTGATACGCGCCTGCTGCAGGCGAGAGAATGCGGTTTTGAGCTCCAGATTGCCTGCGATGGCGCGCTGCTGCAATGTGTGTAGCAGCGGATCTTCGAACACATTCCACCACGCGGCCAGATCACTCTCTTCGATAGAGGAAGTTTCCAGCCCCTTCTCCATGGAAGCGTACCACTCCTCCTGAGCTGCTGGCTCTATGCGGGAGTAGTCGGGCCCCACTGCGCAGGCGCTCAGGGTCAGGGCGACAAAGATAAGGCTCAGCCAGCGCACAGGCACGCCCTTCACGGTGCGTTGCGGCATATCCTGTTTATATATATCCATAATTTCCCTACCTTTTTATTTAGCAGTATGGTTGGCGAGCCGCTCACGGCGACGCTGTTTCCGTGCGGAGGATTTGTCCCGCAGGCTCTGGAGCAGATAGTACAGCACCGGAATAATAAACAGCGCTACAGTTGAAGCAGCAATCATACCGGAAAAGACCACTATCCCGATATGGCTGCGGCTCGCCGCCCCCGCCCCGATGGCCCAGACCAGAGGGCTGACTCCGAGGATGAAGGTCAGGGCAGTCATCAGCACCGCGCGGAAACGCAGCTTCGCCCCTTCGACCGCAGCATCCCGGGTTCGGATACCCTCCTCTTTACGATCACGCGCAAACTCGACGATGAGGATGGCATTTTTCGCTGCAAGTCCGACGAGCAGCACCATCCCGATCTGGGCGTAGATCGACATGGGCAGACCGGTGATCAACAAACCCGCCAGGGCGCCGCAGGTCGCCACGATAACCGAAAGGATAATGCTCAAAGGCAGGTTCCAGCTTTCATACTGTGCCACCAGGAACAGATATGCAAATATCAACGCCAGCACAAACAGATACCCCACGGTGCCACTGGCGGACTGTTCCTGTAACGACATGGTGGACCACTCAAAGCTATATCCGGGGGGAAGATGCTCTGCTGCAAGCTCCTTCATCGCTTCCATGGCCTGACCGGAGGAATATCCCGGCGCGGCCTGGCCGTTGATACTGAGGCTGGTGAACTGATTGTAGCGGTTGATACTCTTCGCCCCCAGAATAGTGGAAATATCCAGGAGGTTTTCCACCGGAATCTCCTTACCCGCAATACTGCTTACATACAGATCCTTGACATCCTCCTGATTCTTGCGGAAGTTCTCTTTAGCGCGGACCTTAACCTGATAGGTGCGGCCGTAGAGGTTGAAGTCGTTGACGTACTGGGAGCCCAGATGCTGGTTCAGGGTCGAGAACAGATTTGCCGCCGACACTCCGAGTTCCTCCATGCGGGTACGCTTCAGATCCAGCCACAGCTGCGGGGTGTCCGCGCTGTAGGTGGTATACACCATGGAGAGCGCCGGATGCTGATTGGCCGCGCCCACCAGCCCCATGGCTACCGCAGCAAGTTCCTGCGGCGCTTGATCTTCGAGTGCCTGAAGGCGGAAGTCAAACCCGCCCGTCACCCCCAGACCCTGGATGGGCGGAGGTACAAACGCGCGGATGCTTGCAGTGGAGATGCTGTTGAGTACTGCGCTCGATTTTTGCACCAGGGCATCAATATGCAGATCCTCGCTGGTGCGCTCGCCCCATGGTTCGAGGTCGGCGATGACAAAACCCACATTTTCCGCCCGCCCGCTTAAGAGGCTGAAGCCATCTACCGCGATTACACGTTCAATACCATCCATTGCCAGCAATCTGCGGGTGGCTTCAGAAGTAACCTCGATGGTGCGCTCGAGTGTGGCCCCTTCGGGCAGCTGGACATCAATCAGAAATGCGCCCTTATCCTCTTTAGGAAGAAAGCTGGTGGGGATGCGCTCCGACATAAACCATGCACCCCCGACAATAAGGAGGAATAAAATCACCCCGACGGCGGCCTTACGGATCAACCAGGCGACAATTTTGATGTAGGTATTGCGCGAGAAATCGAGATATTTATTGAACCATACCAGGGGCCCGCGCTGGTGTGGCTGTGCCTTTTTAAGAATCACTCCGCACATCGCCGGACTCAGAGTGAGAGCGCACAGGGACGATATCAGTACCGAGACACACAGGGTCACGCCGAATTGTTTGTACAGCAGCCCGGTAATTCCGGGCATGAATGCAATGGGAACAAAAATCGCCAGCAGCACCAGGGTGGTGGCGATAATGGGCCCGGTGACCTGAGACATCGCCTTCATGGTGGCCGCTTTGGGCTCCAGATCCTCTTCTTCCATGATGCGGTAGACGTTTTCCACCACCACAATAGCGTCATCCACCACCAGACCAATGGCAAGGATGAGGGCGAACAACGTAATGGTGTTGATGTTTAACCCGAGGGCGGAAAGAGCGGCAAAGGTCCCGATAATGGAGACCGGAATCGCGGCGGCGGGGATCAGGGTGGCGCGGATATTCTGCAGAAACACAAAGATAACCAGCACCACCAGCCCGAAGGTGAGAAGGAGGGTAAAGGAGATCTCCTTGATTGCCTCCTGCACATAGCTGGTGGTGTCGTAAGGGATGGCGTAGTCCACATCATCCGGCATGTTGGGCTTCTGTTGCTGCAACACTGCGCGCACCTGCTGCATGGTTTCGATGGCATTCGCATCGGAGGAGCGGTACAGAGCCATGTGGATCGCTTCGGAGTTGTCCAGATTCCCGCCGGCGTTGTAGCTTTTGCTCCCCAGCTCCACTTCGGCAACATCCTTGACCCGCACTACGCCGCCCTGGCTGTTGGTGCGGACAATGATCTCCTCGAACCCGGCCACCGAATCCAGACGCCCTTTGGCGTTAATAGTATACTGCATCTGTTGTCCCGGCACGCTGGGGGCAGTACCCACCGAGCCCAGGGTGGCCTGGATATTCTGCTGCCGGATGGCGTTGATCACCACGTCCGGGCTCATCCCCAACGCGGTCAATTTATCCGGATTCATCCAGATGCGCATGCTGTATTCGTACTCGCCGAACACGTACACATCACTTACCCCATCCACCCGCTGCAGGGTGTCCTTGATGGTGCGGCTGATGTAGTTACTCAGAAAAAGTCGATCGTGGGAACCCCCCGGAGAGACGAAACTCACCACCCCGAGCATATCGGAGGAACGCCGCCGCACTTCGATCCCCTGCGCCACCACTTCGGGCGGCAACTGCGATTCTGCGAGCTGAAGGCGGTTCTGTACATTAACCTGGTCGATATCCGGATCCGAGTCCACATCAAAGGTGACTTCGAGGGAGTAGCTGCCATCGTTGGTGCTGGTCGAAGCCATGTACAACATGTCTTCAACCCCGTTCATCTCCTGTTCGATGGGAGCAGCAATGGTATCCTTAACCACCTGAGCACTTGCGCCGGGATATACCGCACTCACACGGATTACCGGCGGGGGAATAGAGGGGTATTCCGCTACCGGCAGTGAAGTCATCGCAATCCCACCCGCGAGGGTGATAATAACCGCAATGACCACCGCGAGGCGCGGACGCGATGGTATCTCCGACGCTGATCTGACGTTTCTCAATGCGGGAATCCTTGTCCACTACGAACACAAACGCACCGTCACGATCGCGCTGCAGCGCCGCCTGGGGAATAGTCAGCTGCATGTTAGGCTCGGATGGCCTGAGTGTGACATCCACATACTCACCCGGAACCAGATGTCCCTCCGGATTGGGAAAACGCGCCCAGATGGCAATAGTCCCGGTAGAAGAATCCATTTTATTATCGAGGAACTCGACCCGCCCCGTGTGAGGATATTCAACACCATTGGTGGTGAATATACGCACTTTCAGCTCTGCATCTCCCTCCGGATTCGCTGCGTCCCGGGTCGCCTGACGGACAACCTCCCCCTGGCGCTCATTAACTGAGAAGAGAACCCGCACCGGATCAATACTCACCACCTCGGCCATGGGGCCGGTCGCGGGGCTGATGAGATCCCCCTTTTTGAAGTGGCTCTTGCCGATGCGTCCATCCAAAGGAGATATTATTGTGGTATAGCCCAGATCAATCTGTGCGAGCTGCAATCCGGCTTCTGCCTCCAGCACGCGGGCCTGAGCCAGTTGATAAGCCGCTGTTGCATCGTCCATATTGGTTTGCGGGATACTGCCCTCGCCAGCGGAGCGCAAGCGCTTGAGTTTGGTGCTCGCCTTAAACATATCCGCTTCCGCCGCAGCCACACTTGCCCTGGCCGCAGCTACCCGGGCCCTGTAGGGCGCCTGCTCTATTACATACAACACCTGGCCTTTTTTAACCCCTGAACCTTCCGAGAAGTTCACCTTCTCCAGATAGCCATCCACCCGCGCTTTCAGATCTATCGAGTCTATCGCTTCCACATGCCCGATATACTTTTCCGGGATATTCGCATCCCGTTCCGAGACAGCCATGGTTCCAACCACAGGTTTTGGGCCGTTCCCGCTCCGGGGGTTGGCGCCTGCCTCCAGAGGCAGGGATAGCAGGGTTACACAGATAATAGACAGGGCAGAGATGAATTTCATGGGTTTAGCTCCTTCTTATGCTTCTGCTTGGCGCTTGAACAGAAACCGGTTCAGATATAGTTTCAGATTAAAATATGATGCTTTCGCAAAAAATCATAAGATGGCTAAGCAAAAATTTCGACCTACAAGGCCTGGTAGTTTTTCAGGGGCGAAGGCATACATCAGGTATGTCGAGGTCCTGAAAAAACGCCGTAACGCCGGAGGGCGGACTTTTTGCGACGCCATCAAAATAAAGTTCAGCGTTTCAGCGCATCCCAGGAGGCGCTAACGGTTGTTTCAAAGGTGTGTTTGTCAATCGGGGTGCCGCAGTTGGCGTACTCTTTTGCCAGAGT
>JAIVHC010000224.1 GCA_020201305.1 Geobacteraceae bacterium | reverse complement strand
CCCACACAGCCGGATGCCCTGTTTGTATGGCAGGTGGCTGTGGATTCTTCCATGCGTGGGACGGGTCTGGCTCCCAGAATTATCCAGGACATCATGGAACGGGACGGAAATCAGGATCTGGCATATATCCAGGCAACGGTGGGTCCATCCAATAAAGCATCAGAAGCCCTGTTCCGCAAGATGGCCAAAATCTACTCTGCCGAGTGCGAGACCTCTGTATTTTTCACTTCAGAGGATTTCGGCGAAGGTGGTCATGAAGAAGAGGTTTTATTTCATATCGGACCAATAAAGAGGGGGTGAGGCGGCATAAGTGCATAATCGCAGCTGGAATTAAATTCGCAAGATTGCATCCATAACCACAAGGTATTACATACAGAAAGGGTTACTCCCGTGAGAATATTTGAACAATTAGAGTCAGAAGTTAGGGGCTATATCCGCTCTTTTCCTACCATTTTCGAAACAGCCAAAGGTGCTTTGCTCACAGATGAAAATGGCACTGAATTTATCGACTTTTTTGCCGGGGCCGGTACCCTTAACTACGGGCACAACAATGACAAAATTTCCCAGGCTCTGATCGAATATCTGCAGAAAGATGGCATCGTACACGGCCTGGATCTGGCTACGAGTGCGAAAAAGAATTTTCTGCAGAAGTTTTACGATACCATCCTCGCGCCGCGCAATATGGAGCACAAGATCCAGTTTACCGGCCCTACCGGTACCAACGCGGTGGAAACAGCGATTAAAATCGCGCGTATGGTCAAGGGGCGCTCCAATATTGTATCCTTTACCAATGGATATCATGGCCTCACCATGGGAGCCCTGGCGCTGACCGGGAATGCATTTTATCGCGATGAAGCCTATATCAGCCGTAGTAACGTCTCTTTTATGCCGTATGATGGCTACTTTGGCGATGAGGTAGACACTATTGCGTACTTCCGCAAGTTTCTTGAAGATCCCAGCAGTGGCCTGGATCTGCCTGCAGCGGTAATTCTGGAGACGGTACAGGCCGAAGGTGGGGTAAACGTTGCTTCAAGTCAGTGGCTGCGCGATCTTGAACAGGTATGCCATGATTTCGATATCCTCCTGATCATTGATGATATCCAGGTGGGTAACGGCCGCACCGGAAGCTTCTTCAGCTTCGAAGAAGCGGGCATCAATCCTGATATTATCACCATGTCCAAGGCAATTGGTGGTGGGCTGCCCCTGGCGATTGTGTTGCTGAAGCCGGAACTGGATCAGTGGAAACCGGGTGAGCATACCGGCACCTTCCGCGGCAATAATCTCGCGTTTGTCGCCTGCACAGCAGCCCTTGAATACTGGGATAACGACGACTTGAGCGAAGCGGTGAAGAGCAAGTCCGAGGTTATGCTGGCGAAGCTCAAGGAGATCATAGAAAAGTATCCCGAGGCCAATGCTTCAGTACGCGGCCGCGGCCTGATTTTCGGGCTCGAGCTCCCGGATAAGAATTTTGCCTCCGAGGTTTCAACCAAGTGTTTTGAAAAAGGCCTAATAATTGAGCTTGCCGGTGCTACGGATCAGATCGTTAAGTTCCTTCCGCCCCTTACCATCAAGGAAGAGGTACTGTTAAAAGGCCTGGAGATCATTGACGAGAGCATGGGTGAGATTCTGGAAGAGAAAAACAACAGACTTACAGGTGAATTCTGATGTTGGTTAAACATGCAAAAGACCTCAAAGGAACCGAGGACGAAGTCTACGGTGAAAAAGGAACCTGGGTAAGCCGCCGTTTTCTACTCAAAAAAGACGGCATGGGCTTCTCATTCCACGAAACCGTTATCTTCGCTGGCACTGAAACCTACCTGTGGTACAAAAACCACCTTGAAGCGGTATACTGCGTGGGTGGGAAAGGTGAGATAGAGGACCTGGGAACCGGCGAGGTTCATCCCATCAGCGATGGCACCATGTATGCGCTGAATAACCATGACAAGCACTATCTCAGAGCTACAGAAGATATGCGCATGATCTGTGTCTTCAACCCACCCCTGGTGGGAAGAGAAGACCACGAAGAAGATGGCTCATATCCGCTTCTGGATGAGTAGGTACACGTAGAAAAGGCAGGGTTTAAACCCTGCCTTTTCTATTCTCAGCTCTTATCGTTTCTGGTCTTCATGGTGCTTTACTCTGTTGTTGCCTCCAGCGCCTGATCAAAATCGGCGCGAATATCCGCAAAATCCTCGATTCCCACCGAAACCCGGATAAGCTCCGGCGTAACCCCGGCTATCCGCTTGGCCTCCGCGCTCAGTTGCTGATGCGTCGTGGTGTCCGGATGAATCACCAGGGTCTTTGCATCCCCCACATTGGCGAGGTGTTTCGCCAGTTTCACGCTGTCGATAAACCTGATAGCACCCTCTCTGCCGGTTTTGACCTCGAAACCGAATACCGACCCAAACCCGCCGCTGAAATACTTTTCTGCCAGCGCGTGATATGGATGTCCGGGAAGTCCGGTGTAGTTAACCGACTCTACCAGAGGATGACTTTCAAGATGCTCGGCGAGCTTCAGGGCATTCTCGTTGTGCTTTGCCATGCGTAATGGCAGGGTTTCAATCCCCTGGAGGATCTGGAACGAGTTAGCAGGGCTCGGCGCCGGACCGATATTGCGCATCCCCTGTACGCGCGCCTTTACCGCAAACGCAATATTGCCCTGACCCGGCACATTCTGCAGGGCATCCCAGTACACCACGCCGTGATAACTCGGATCAGGCTCGGTGAATTCGGGGAAGCGTCCGCTGGACCAGTCAAAATTGCCGCCATCCACAAGCACTCCACCGACTGAGGTACCGTGCCCCCCGAGCCATTTAGTGGCTGAATAGAGCACCACATCGACGCCGTGTTCGATAGGGCGTATCAGGGTGGGGGCAAAGGTGTTGTCCACAAAAAAGGGCAGTCCCGCATCGTGTGCTGCACGGGTCACCGCATCGAAATCAGGTACATCCCCTTTGGGGTTGCCGATGGTCTCCGCGTATACGAGTTTCGTGTTTTCTTTGACTGCGTTGGTAATGTTTTCGGGGGTGAGCTCTTCCAGAAAGGTTACTTCAATATTGAAGCGCGGCAGGGTATGGCGGAACAGGGTTTCGGTGCCGCCGTACAGGGAGCCCGAAGCAATGATGTGATCTCCCGCAGCGGCAAGGTTGGTTATGGCGAGAAAGATTGCCGCCATACCGCTCGATGTAGCCAGCGCTGCGGTGCCCCCTTCCAGCGCCGCGACCCGCTCTTCAAGCACTGCATTGGTGGGGTTGGTTATGCGCGAGTAGATATTGCCGAACTCTTTGAGCCCGAACAGATCGGCAGCATGCTGCGCCGATTTGAATTCGTAGCTGGTGGTCTGGTAGATAGGCGTAGCGCAAGCCCCGGTAGCGGGGTCGGCCTTCTGCCCGGCATGGAGAGATAAGGTGGAATAACCGTAAGTGTCAGACATGATAAGCTCCTCAGGACGCTGGTAGTTTGTTTGAGCGCTATTTTTTGAGCCGCAAATTACATATGTTTTGTTGTAACACGGGTACCTGAGGAAGGAAAGGGTCTGTGAGGTCAGGGTGTAAGTGAAAATCTGCACTCAGAACAGAATCCCGCTGCAATGCCATTTGTGCCTTGAAGGCATCAATCAGTAGTGCAGGTAAAAAGATCATCAACGTCGTCGTCTACCGGACATCCGAGAGCCAACGAATTGGTGTGCTAAAGTGTCATGATGCGCTGCGCGAGCTAAATGTATCGGATAAGTGTTTTTTAAAATTATTGAAACATAAGACTGGTTTATGTTGATTGTGTTTTTGATATTCATCCGTTTTGAAATAACTCGTAATCGAATGGCGTCTTATGCGGACATAGGCGCCAGAATTGTTATCTTATACGGATCAGCCTAATAATAAGTTAGCACCAAAAAGTTGAGATATGGCAAAAGTTAAGAAAAAGCTCACTCCGGCTCAAAAGCGTGCGAAGAAAGCCGCGAAGGCCGAGCGACAAAAGAAATACCAGTGGGTCTTTATGAACGGCAAGCAAGTCAGAATAAAGCGGCCACCGACTGTGGATGGCATACCGTTAGATCA
>JAIVHC010000223.1 GCA_020201305.1 Geobacteraceae bacterium | reverse complement strand
GTACTGAAAAGCGCACAGAGATTTCCTTCTTCCCTGCGGAGAAGATAGTGTCCCCCTCACCCTGCCCCTCTCCCCCAGGGAGAGAGGGGATTATGGAAACAGGCTTACAGGGGAATGTTGACGATAATCCCCGGCAGCGCGGCAAACAGGCCCAGGTTGTGTCGTAAGTGCTGTTGTCCGTGTCGCTGGCTTCTGAAGTTACTGTGACGTAATTTCTGATGGTGTTTGAAGCTGTTGCGAGCCTGGTGCCAGTTGTTTCCACGCTGGTGCCGTGATGTATTTGTTCTACAGCTTTTGTCAGCATGGCGCTGCGCTGTGCCCCGGGGAGTGGAGTAGCGCGTAGTGGTAATGATCCGTTGAGTAATCTGCCTGTCATGTTGGCGTGCGGCGTTTTTATGGTATCCATGTTTATTGGCCGGGTTGACATGATTCCGGTTGATATGGTCGGGTTTGAAATGGCGTGCATAGCCATCGGCCTGGCTTATACCGGCACCGGGGAGCAGGAACATAAAGGATGCGCTTAGGATACTCACGATTGTTGCTGCTTTTAGATTCTTGAATATTCTCATGGCTATCTCCTAGGTTAGGGTTTGTCGGCTTCAACGCCTTTGATTTGAAGCTAATATGCCAAAGCAAAACCCCGTGTGCACTCGACATCGACCCCCATACCTCTGGATGTCTAGTCTGAAAGGGGGGTGGAGCAGGATGCCATAAGTTTCATTATGTTGTATTATCAGTACCTTATATGTGTGTTTTAGATTTAACCTCAGGTTGGTGTATGAACCTGTTTTTTTGAGAGATATATGCTGCAGTTACAGAAAATAGAAATTACCTTTCCCGGATGTACCCTGTTTTCCGGGGTGAGTTGGCATTTGCGTCCCGGTATGCGCGTGGGTCTTTGCGGAGAGAATGGCGCAGGGAAGACCACCCTGCTGAAACTGTTGGCCGGACAGGTGGAGCCGGACAAGGGGGACATCATTCTGGCCAAAGGAACCACGGTGGGTTACCTGCCCCAGGAGGGGTTGTGCTATAAGGGGCGGAGCCTGTATGCCGAAGTGGAAAGTGCATGCACTGAAGTGCTTGACCTCGGGCGTGAGATGCAGGAGCTCGAACAGAAGATAGCCCGTGATGCGAATGAAGATCAACTTGCACGTTACGCCGAGGTGCAGGAGCAGTTTCGCCAGCGTGGTGGTTTTACCCTGGAGGCGGATCTGGCACGGGTGCTCCACGGTCTCGGTTTTGCCAGCGAAGACTGGGACAAGCCGAGTGAGGATTTTTCCGGGGGATGGCAGATGCGCATTGCCCTGGCGCGCCTGCTGATGCAGAGACCTAATCTGTTGCTGCTTGACGAACCTACCAATCATCTTGATCTGCCTGCGCGTGACTGGCTCGAGCAGTATCTGTCCAATTACCCCGGCACGGTGGTGCTGGTATCCCACGATCGCTTCTTTATGGACCAGGTGGTGGAGCGCATAGTAGAGGTATGGAACGGGGATCTGACCGAATATCCCGGCAACTATTCCCTGTATCTCAAAGAGCGCGACCGCCGTGTGGCCGCGTTGCGCGCGGAGAAGCAACAGCAGGATGAAGAGATTGCGCGTATTGAGGCTTTCATCAGCCGTTTCCGCTACCAGGCCAATAAGGCGTCTCAGGTGCAGAGCAGAGTTAAACAACTGGATAAGATTGAACGCATTAAAATTCCACCCCAGCGCAAAAAGATCGCATTCAAGTTCCCTGCACCGCCACGCAGTGGCAAGGAACTAGTGACACTCAAAAACGCGTCGCAGCAATACGGGGACAACAAGGTGCTTAATGATGTCGACCTGTGCGTGACCCGCGGGGAGCGCATGGTGCTGGTGGGCCCCAACGGTGCAGGAAAATCCACCCTTATGCGCCTTCTCTCCGGGGTTGAACAACCCAGTGCCGGAGAACGTATCCTGGGACATAATGTAAAGATGGCGTACTTCGCCCAGAATCAGGCAGAGGTGCTCGATGAAAGCAAAACAGTACTGGAGGAGATAACCGCACACGCTCCGATAGATATGGTGCCGCGTCTGCGCGATGTGCTCGGAAGTTTCCTCTTCAGTGGTGATGATGTGCACAAACCCGTGACGGTGCTCTCAGGTGGGGAGCGCAACCGCCTTGCGCTGGCGATTCTCCTGTTGCGCCCCGCCAATCTGCTTCTGCTGGATGAGCCCACCAATCACCTCGATGTGCAGTCCAAGGATGTGCTCCTCGAGGCTCTGAGTGGCTACAGTGGTACCCTTGTGTTTGTTTCCCACGATCGCTATTTTGTGGATCAGCTTGCCACCCGCGTGGTGGATGTAAGTACCGGAACCGCTGAGGCGTATCCGGGAAATTATGCCGACTTTCTGCGTGCCAAACAGAGCGAAGGGGTGGACGGCCACAGCAGAGATAGAGTAGAGACCCTGGCGCAGCATAATAGTTCGTCCCCCAACAGCCCGGATGCAGACAAAGATCAGCGCAAGCAGGATCACGCACGTCGGCGTGAGGAGCAGAAACGTAGACGCAAGCTGGAAAAAGAGGTGAAAGCGCTGGAGCAGCAGGTTACCGCACTCGAACAGCGCCAGACCACGCTTGAGCACGAGCTTGCTGATCCACAGCTGTACGCGGATCAGATCCGATTCAACGCCAGGACTGATGAACACGCGGAGGTACAACGTGAACTTGAAGCGTATTATGCCAAATGGGAAACAAAACAGGCACAGCTGGAGGACTAATGCAAACCTTGGTTCTACCTCGCGGGATACCGGTAAAGCAGTTTGATGCATCGAAGCGCGTGAAGATTCCGCAACTGCTTGAGCGTTTCCGCACCAATCGCTTCAGTGGCTACCTCCATTTCGATTTAGCCTCCCAGGTCGGAATTGTCTGCTTTCAGGACGGGCACATTATTGCGGTGTTGTTTAAAAGTGATACTGAGCGTTTTCTGGGATATGAAGCCCTGCTCGAACTGTTTCGTGCTTTGCAACTGAATAACGCAGAGATCAAAGTGTACCGCCTCGAAAGTGAATTTTCGCCCTATCTCGCGCGCATCTGTCGGGGACGCGTGGAGTATGAAGCGCAGTTGGTGCGCTTCCTCGACACAGAGCGTCTGCTTGCATATCTGGAACGGGAAAATTTTAACGGCTGTATGCGTATTTATACCCCTACAGAGGCGACGCTTGTTTTTTATACTGACGGGCGTGCCGAAGGGTTTTTCGTGGATGGTGCCGGGGGTCTGCGTGATGATCTCGACATCGAGCACTCCCTCGCGCGGGATCCGGAGTGTAGATACGACCTTATCCGCACCCCGGAGCCGGAGAAAAACGCTGTGATGCCGTTGCACGGGATTAATTTTGAAAAAGACTGGCTCATTGTCTGGCGCGAATTGAATGTCTGATGGCCCCATCAAAATGAACTTCTGTACGTTGCAATTATTCCATCTCGGTGAGGACTATTTCAATCCTGCGATTCTGTGCGCGCCCCTCGGCAGTGGAATTGTCCGCCACCGGCTGATACGGTCCCATGGCACGGATCTCAAGTCTTTCCCCTACGATATCCACTTCATCCTGGAGGAAATGCACCACATTGGCCGCGCGTGTCGCTGCAAGTTCCCAGTTGGAGGGAAATACCCCATGTCCGCTGGGTTTGATGGGGACATTGTCGGTATGTCCTTCCACGCAGATACGCTTATCCGCGATTTTCTTCAGGCTTGTGCCGACCTGCTTCAAAACCCGCTTCCCGTCTTCGGTCAGATTAGCAGTGCCTGAGGCGAATAGAATCTGACCCACCATGTTCACACTAAGCTTGTTTTTGAGCTGATTGATGGTGAGTTCACCGCGTTCGAGCTCCTGCTCCAGGTTGTCTACCAGTTCGTTGTAGGTGTTGGATATCTTGGCGACACGGGCCTCGCGCGCGATCTTCTCGCGTTCAAGTTCCTTTTGCAGGCGTGCGTTCTCAGTCTCCAGAATGTCTACCTCGTCAAGGAGTGCCATTTTTTCCTGTTGCAGTTGCTCTATATCCTCTTCCAATGCCTCCATGGTGCGCGCCGTTTTTTTCTGGCGCGCAG
>JAIVHC010000222.1 GCA_020201305.1 Geobacteraceae bacterium | reverse complement strand
CGCGAAGCGATAATAACGGTCTGGCTTGCAGAGCGCTTAGAGCAAATTTGAACCAGATCCGGGGGCGTATTGCCATACGCCCCTACATCCCTAACCCTCCGCCACCACGTCATTTCAGCGTAGAGACGTTGCATGCAACGTCTCTACAAACGCACACCGCCATACGCGGAAATAATGCACCGAACCTGCACACCACACCCGTAGGGGCGTATGGCAATACGCCCATGTTCGCAACGCACCGAACGTATGATTATGCAACAACCAGGGCAACCACAGGGGGTGGCCCCTACGCCAGCATATCCCCGATGGTGCAAATCCCCCCACCAACCGCGTCATTTCAGCGTAGAGACGTTGCATGCAACGTCTCTACAATCGCACACCGCCATACGCGGAAATAATGCACCGAACCTGCGCACCCCACCCTTATGGGCGCACGGCGCGCGCCCATGTTCGCTTGAAGGCGAACTTTTCTTATGTTACCTTGAGGTAACATGAGGTCGGTGAGTTTTGCTTTTGAGGAGAGTTGTGGTGGAATCAGGTTTTCTGTCGATGTATCGCTCGATTGTAGAAGAGATGGCTGAGGGGGTAGTGTTTCTCGATGCCGATGATATGATCCGGATCTGTAATCCCGCTGCGGAACGGATTCGCAAGGTCAAGGCGGCTCGTATCCTGGGTAAAACCATCTACAGTATTCATCCGCCGCGTATGCATGCGCGCATCCGTCAGTTGGTAGAAAGCCTCAAGGCCGGGCGCATCTCCACGGGTTCGCGCATTATTCAGGCGCAGGGGCGCTATTTTTCCAACTCCTACTCGGCGATAAAATCGCCGCAGGGTGAGTATCTCGGTACGTTGCTCGTCAGTCGCGATGTTACCGAAGAGAAACGTCTGGAGGAGGAAAATCAATCCCTGAGGACCCCCGCAGACGCCGAAAAAATGCAATGTCTGGTGGTGCACAGCGAGGCGGCGCAGCGCGTGCGCGACATGGCCGTGGCCCTTGGGAGTATCGACTCCACCGTACTCGTAACCGGTGAAAACGGTACCGGCAAGGAGTGCGTGGTGAATCTGCTCCATCAGCACAGCGCGCGTCGGAATGCGCCTCTGATCAAGGTGAATTGTGCCGCCCTGCCGGAGAACCTCATTGAATCGGAACTCTTCGGCTATGTAAAAGGGGCCTTTACCGGCGCGAGCGAAAACCGCAAAGGCAAATTTGAGCTCGCCCACGGGGGCACCCTGTTTCTGGATGAAGTGGGGGATCTGCCCCTGGCGGCACAGGCGAAGTTGCTGCGCGTGATTCAGGAGCGCGCGGTCCAGCCGCTGGGGGGTAAAAAAGAAGTCCTGCTCGATGTGCGCATCGTAGCGGCGACCAATCATGTCTTATCCGATGATGTAGCCAGCGGGCGTTTTCGCGAAGACCTCTTTTACCGCCTCAATGTAATCCATCTCGAAGTGCCGCCATTACGTGACCGCCGCGACGACATTGTCCCCCTGGCGCAGATGTTTCTGGAGAAGTTCTCTGCGCGTATGGGTAAGCCTGTACGCACCCTGTCTGAAGAGGCGCTCAAAACCCTGATGGCGCACCCGTTCCCCGGTAATATCCGCCAGCTGGAACATGCCATCGAGCGCGCGGTGGCCCTGAGCAGTGGCGAACTCATTCTGCCTGACGACCTCCCTCCCGATCTGCTCGAATCCCCGGCGCCGGCAGCGCCCCCTCCGGCGACAGTAGCGGCTATTCCTGTCATCCCGGATACGGATAAACCTCTGAAGGAAGCCCTTGCCGCCTTTGAACGCGAATATATCGCCCAGACCCTGAAACGCTGCGGCGAGCGCAAAAGCTACGCCGCTGCGGAACTGGGGATCTCGCGCAAAAACCTGTGGGAGAAGATTCAGCGCTACAATCTCGCCAATCCGGTCTGAGCAATCCGCGCTCCGCAGGTATGCGCAAACCCTTCATATGTTACCCGATGGTTACATTGCAGCATATATTTGTGACCTCCGGGTAACATCCTCCCCATCACCTGCATGCTGCAATTCGACCTCTTTTGCAGATATATTCAAAAAAACACCTAAATTCATACACTTAAGTTAACACCTTCCCCCCTGGCACACACTGTGCAAAACCACACCCACTGACGGCGCAAACCGCCCCACCGCGTGGTGGCCGTGTTTTGCCTCAACACCAGCTACAGTGGCATCGAGGATCACAGCATAGCGCTGTATGCATATCTACTCGATACGGAAAGTACTGCAGATGCGGCGCGTGACAGTGGCACCTACGGGATCCGCTTGACCGGCAATCCTTTGATGTTAAACTATTAACTTGATTACACTCTCCAGCGCGATTTTGCCGACGGGGAAGATCACGCGGCGGATATGCTCAATGTTTTTGTGGGCACAGATTTGAACATCCTGCTTAAATACGCCAATTTCATGCAGGACGATTCCGTGGATAACGGCGCGAGTAACGGCTTTGCCAATCTGGTGGTGGACACGGAAATTTTTACCGCGCGCGTGTGGAATACAAATTTTAACCCGGCGCCGTGGCGCAACCATGGCGCTGATTAATCCATATCCCACTAACCAGAAGGCTGCTTATGAAAAAAAGTAATAAGATGACGTATGTAGCAACCGGTTGTGCTGTGATGATGGTGGTGGTTTTTGTGACTCTGGTGTACGAATCCAGGGCGCTTTCGTATCTTTCCTCCGATCCGAAGGTGTGTATCACCTGCCACACCATGAACACCCACTATGCCACGTGGCAGCACAGTTCACACCGGGAGCAGGCAAGCTGTGTCGACTGCCATCTGCCGCGTGATTCGTTCGTCAAGAAGATGGTGGCCAAATCGATTGACGGCTACAACCATTCGGTAGCCATGACTTTTGGAACCTACGGCAAGAATCTGCGCGTCACCGCGAATGCTGCAGAGCGCATTCAGGACAACTGCATTTCGTGCCATGCTGAAGCGGTAGCGCAGATGCACGAAAACAGTGAGCGTTACACAAAATTTGATGATGAAGTGGCCATGGGACGGCGCTGTTGGGACTGTCACCGCATGGTACCCCATGGACGCACCAAAAGTCTGCTCTCAACACCGGATAACCTGGGTGTAAAAGAACTCTAAACCCCCTTAGTCAACTATATTCAGGAGAGAAATGTATGAACAAATCGACCATTGTAATAATTGTGTCCGTAGTCGCCACTGTGCTGATGCTGATGCTCCTCGGTTCCATCATGAGCAACAAGGCGGATCAGGCGATGATCAACAAAGTACCCGAGATCAAGGAGCTTGAGCCCAGAAGCTCGGAGTGGGGTAAGTACTTTCCGCGTCAGTACGATTCGTATATGGCAACAAAGGAGAGCGACGAAATTAAGGATATCCTCAAAAAAGATCCGAACCTGGTGGTACTCTGGGCCGGGTATGGCTTTTCCAAGGACTACAATGAGCCGCGCGGGCACTTTTACATGCTCGAGGATAACATCAATACCCTGCGCACCGGTGCCCCGGTGGACAAGAAGACCGGTCCCATGCCCACTGCGTGCTGGACGTGTAAATCCCCCGATGTGCCACGTCTGATGGAAGAGAAGGGTGAACTCGATTTCTTACCTTGCCCGTGCCCTGGATGCGGAAGGGAGCGAGCCCTTTGACGAGGCAACCCATCAGGATATGCGCACCCTGGTATGTGTACAGTGTCATGCGGAATACTACTTCAAAAAGACCGAGTGGGAGGACCCTGATGGCAAAAAGCACACTGCGGGCGTGGTTACCTTCCCGTGGGAGAATGGTCTCTCCGTTGAAAATATCGAGGAGTACTACGATGAGCGTAAGTTTACCGACTGGACGCATAAGCTGAGTAAAGCCCCGATGCTCAAGGCGCAACACCCCGGCTACGAGACCTTCAAAACCGGCATCCACGGGCAGAACAACCTCGCCTGTGCCGACTGCCATATGCCCTATGTGCGTGAAGGCGCGGTGAAATACTCCAACCACAAGATCGGCAGCCCGCTGGACGATATCAGCAACACCTGCCTCAATTGCCATGGTGAAAGTGAAGAGCAGTTCAAGCAGATTGTAGAGCGGAAACTGGAGCGGAAGGAAGAACTCGCGGCTGCGGCTACCGATGTACTTTCCAAGGCGCACTTTGAGGCTGCCAAGGCCTGGGAACTCGGTGCTACCGAAGAGGAGATGACCCCTGCACTCATGGATATCCGCCACGGCCAGTGGCGCTGGGATTTCGGCGTGGCTGCCCACGGGGGCTTCTTCCACGCCCCGGAGGAGACCCTGCGCATCCTCGCTACCGCCATCGACAAAGGGCATGCAGCACGTCTGAAGCTGCGGGTGATTCTTGCCAAATATGGTGAGCCCGGGTACGAAGGTCCGGATTACTCCACCAAGGAAAAGGCCCAGGAGCTCATCGGCCTGCAGATGGATAAACTCGTGGATGAGAAGATCACCTTCCTCAACACCCTGCGGGAAGAGTGGATTCAGAAGGCTTCCCACTCCGGGAAGGAGATCTACGATCCTAAGACCGAGGTGAAGGAGTTCAAGACCTCATACGCAGATGAGAAGTAAAACGTGTATAATATAGAGTAACATCCCCACCCGCCCTGGATGCTGCGCGTATTCAGGGCGGGTGCTCTATCTCTGCTCCCGACTTGAGGTGATCCCATGGCATATGCGTTACTCAAAGGTCAGCTCATAAAAGTGCTGGTGGATTTTTTTGAAACAGACTATCGCCGCATTGCGCATGCGCTTGAGGTGTTGCAGCAGGCGGAGTTACTCCAGCACAACTATACCCATGTGGATCGAGAGGTGTTACTTGCGAGCGCGCTGCTCCACGATGTGGGGATAAAGCCCTCAGAGGCGGAACTGGGATACAACGATGGTGCTACTCAGGAAGAGTATGGCCCGGCAGTAGTGCAAACCCTGCTCGAATCGATCAGTTTTGATGCCGACAAAACCCGGAAGGTTGCTGAAATAGTGGGCAATCACCACTCGCGCTCGCGTTATTCCTATGTAGAGTTGGAGATCCTGAAGCTTGCGGACTTGATTGTAAATCGTGTGGGAACGTATTATTCCCCGAGTTCCTCTTCTGCAGAGGCGCACGCAATCTGATTGCGTCCCCGTTGCTTGGCGCGGTACATCGCCACATCTGCGGCACGCATCAGAGAGGTAGCATCGAGAACGGGGAAACCGTCTTCAACGGCGGCGGCAGCACCAGAATAACTGCTGACACCAATGCTTAAGGTCGGAGTGGGATAATTGCAGGGACATTCGGTGTGGAGTAGGGTTTCCTGCAGGCGTTCCGCCAGATGGAGTGCGGCCTCCTGCGTGGTATTGGGGAGGAGGAGGGCGAATTCATCTCCGCCAAGGCGCGCGAAAAGATCGTCCTTACGGATAACCGTGGTGGCGATTGTCGCTACATGACACAGGATGGTATCCCCGGCCGCATGTCCGATGGAATCATTAATCTCCTTGAACCTATCGAGATCAAACTCGATCAGACTGATATGCTGCCGGCATTCTATGGCGTGTTGCAGCGCGCGTTCAAACATCGCATCAAAGGTGCGCCGATTCGCAGCCCCCGTGAGCGGATCAGTGCCCGCCTGTTTCACCAGTTCCGAGCGTTCTTCCATGTCACTGGTGATATCAAGAATGAAGCCTTGAATTACAAAGCTATCT
>JAIVHC010000053.1 GCA_020201305.1 Geobacteraceae bacterium | reverse complement strand
TAACGCCTTTTGGTAACGTGTTCGGTGCGTTCAATATCAACCATATTTCGCATGGTATCAGAAGGTACTTGCGTTGCAAGTCACAATTCCTCCCCAGGTTGAAACCTGGGGTTTCCTTGTGAGATGTCTATGAAATGGACCACCCCGGCTGATCTCCGCGCCCAGGTTCAGCGCCTGTGGGAACGCGGCCTGATTCTAACCTCCATGTGTGAGGCGCAGGGCGAACTGTTCCCGCGGCGGCTGCATCTCAAAAAGCCGAAATCGGAGGAACTCAGTACCCACTACACCGAAGTGCGCGCCTGGATTGAGCGCCTGGCCAACGCCGACGCCCCCTACAGGATTGAGTGGCGCACCCTCAAGCACCGGGTGCTGGGGAGCAATGATATCCCCACACGGGTCTGGATCGACACCCTGGATGACGCCCTGCAGATGATCCACAAACGCCGCGAAGCGCAGCAATTCCGCACTTTGCTTGCATTAACGCGCGAACAACATGCGCAACTCCTCCCCTGGATAGCCAAACATCCTCTGCGCGCTTTGGAGCTCGCATCCGTATGGGAGCAGCTGCTCGCTCTTGTGAGCTGGATACAGCAACATCCGCGCCCCGGCATCTACCTGCGCCAGATCGAGCTCAGCGGTGTGCACACCAAATTTATCGAGCAACATCGCGCCGTCCTGGCACAGTTGTTTGATCTGGCTCTGCCTCCGGACGCCATCGACAACGCATATAGCGGGGTTTCGGGTTTCTGCCGCCGCTACGGCTTTCTGGACAAACCGGTGCGGGTGCGTTTCAGAGTACTCGATCCCGCTATCCGGGTATTGCGCGGCAGCACAGCGCAGGACATCACCCTCACCTGCGACGCCTTTGCCCACCTCGATCCTCCTGTCTCGCGGGTATTCATCAGCGAGAATGAGATCAATTTTCTTGCCTTCCCGCTCACACCCGCGGCGCTGGTGATTTTCGGCTCCGGATACGGTTTCGAGCATCTTGCCCGGGCCGCGTGGCTGCAACACAGGGAGGTCTACTACTGGGGCGATATCGATACCCACGGCTTTGCGATCCTCAATCAGGTGCGCAACATTCTGCCCCATACCGTTTCATTGCTCATGGATGCCGACACCCTCCTCGCGCATCGCCCCCTGTGGGGCACTGAGCCACAGCCGGGAACGGCGGAACTGCGCCATCTGACCCGGGAGGAACAGCAGGTATATGACCAGCTGCGCGCTAATCACTGGGGAGAGCGGATACGTCTGGAACAGGAACGGATCGGGTTTGACATCCTGAGTAAGGCACTTGACCAATTGGATGGGGCGTAATTCGTCATCCCTTTCTCCGCTTCGCGACACGGTACAAGTAACCCCTATCCAAATCCGCTGAAGGTGATATTATCTCCTTATTCTCGTTCCGTAGGCAGGCGCATTTAACTGTGTTTCAGCAAACAACCTTTTTACCGGAATGCGTATATGGCCTCTACACCTAAAGATCTTCAACGCCTCGCACATCTGATGGATGCCTCCATCCCGGTACCTTTTACACACAAGCGTA
Organism: Geobacteraceae bacterium; assembly: GCA_020201305.1. Classification (GTDB taxonomy): domain Bacteria; phylum Desulfobacterota; class Desulfuromonadia; order Desulfuromonadales; family Desulfuromonadaceae; genus JAIVHC01. Next base: position 2,543 of record JAIVHC010000053.1, on the reverse strand, counting down.
TCGGCATCGATGGAATTCTGGGGATTATCCCCGGGATTGGTGATGGTATTGGCGCCCTGCTTTCTACCTATATCATCGCCAGAGCGGCACGCATGGGGGTTCCGCGTGTGCTCCTCCTGCGCATGGCAGCGAATGTGGGGATTGATACCCTGGTGGGGACAATCCCCCTGGTGGGAGATCTGTTTGATATGGCCTGGAAATCCAACCTGCGCAACATGCAGTTACTCGATCGCCACCTGAGAGATCCCGAGCAATAGCAACGCTAAAGCTTTATGTGTAATTATTCACTACAGCAGGTAGATAGCGCCTTTCAGGGCGCAGAACAAGTTCATACATCCTTGGAACTGAGAATTATGCCGCGATCTCTCCCGATCTTCCCCTATCTCTTGATATGATTTTTGTGGAGCTGAATACTTGCAAGAAAACAGCCGTTTCCGGATGAAAACCAAGTATATGGGAAAGCACATACACCTTTTGCATACACGTATTCCCCCTCGGGTAGCGCGTCTGAAATGCCTGATTCTGGCTTTTGTGGGTCTGCTGCTTATCCCCTCTGGCGGGTGGGCACTTGATACCGAAACGCTTGGCGTGGAAATAGCAGGTATCAGCGGGGATGTGCGAAAAAATGTTGAGATCCAGCTCAGTATATATAATGCAGCACAGGAGCAGGAAGCGGGCTTGCTCGAAAGCTTGAGTCTGCGCAATAAGGAGAAAAAGCCGGACCTGTCTGCAGCAAAGATTAAACGCTTACACCGCGTAGCCGAGAAAGAGATCCGCCAGGCTATGCAACCCTTTGGTTATTATGCGCCAGAGGTTGAAGCGAAACTTGAACAGACCCAGGGCAAATGGCAGGCTGCTTATAATATTACCCCCGGCCCTCCTACCATACTCGAGCATGTAGAAATTCGCGTAACAGGGCCAGGCAGTGAAGAACCCTCTATCAAAGCAGTGCTGCCTCCGACAACGATTGTTCCGGGTGAAAAACTCGATCATCGTGCGTATGAACAAACCAAGAGCCAACTCACAGACGCCCTCTACAACGCGGGCTATATCGATGCAAGATTTACCCGCAGCGAAATCAGGGTTTATCCCTCCAGGCACAGAGCCGATATTTACCTGATTGCTGACTCAGGACCTCAATTCCAGTTCGGCCCGGTCACTGTGGAGCAGGAAATTCTGCATCAGGCTTTTGTAGATAAATTTGCAACCTTCGAACGCGGCGCCCCCTTCGATAGCAGCAAACTGATCGACTACCAGCTTGCTCTTACCGACAGCAACTACTTCAGCGAGGTTGAAATCATCACCAAACGCGAGAGCGCCAGCGGCACGGAAATTCCAATCACAGTCAAAACCAAAGCAACCAAACCACGGCGCTATACTGCGGGGCTCGGTTTCGGCACGGATACAGGACCGCGTTTCAGCGCCGGAGCTGAATTCAGACGCATCAATAAGCGCGGGCACAAAATCCGTTTTGATCTTCTCGCATCTTCCGTCGAACAATTTTTCAGCAGTCAATATCTGGTCCCGATCAAGAATGTCGCCAGCGACAATCTTGCCTTTAGAGCTTCAGTTTCACAAAACCACATAGGCGACATCGATACCCGCCAGTTCAAATTTGGTACCAGCATTAACGAAAACTGGCGGGGATTCAGGCGCCAGCTTTCCCTTACCCTTGAACGGGAGAACTTTGACATTGGGGATGGAACGCAAACCTCAACCTTGGTGATCCCCGGCATTCAGCTATCCCGGACTTATGCTGACAACCAGTTATTTCCGCGTTCAGGCTACAGCGTCCAACTCAATATCCATGGGGGCTTAAAAAGCCCCTTAACCGAGACCACATTTCTGCACACCCGCATGAGTGCACGCGCAGTGTTACCCCTTGCACGACGCGGGCGTCTACTCTTACGCACCGAACTTGGTGCAATCCGGGCAGCGAATTTTTCAGACCTGCCTCCTTCGCAGCGATTCTTTGCCGGTGGCGACCAAAGTGTCAGGGGCTATGCATATCAGGATCTGAGTCCCAAAAACAGCGATGGAGATGCAATTGGGGGCGAATATCTGAGCGTCGCAAGTGTGGAAGTGGATTATCTGCTGTATAAAAATTTTGGTGCCGCCATGTTCTTCGATGCGGGTAATGCGGGCAATGAAATACTCACTGAGCTCAAAAAGGGAACGGGGATGGGGCTGCGCTACCGTTCACCCGTAGGGATGATCCGTGTTGATGTTGCCCACCCTTTGGATGACAGCAGCGACAACTTTCGCCTCCACATCAGTATCGGAGCAGATCTATGATGCGCCGTCTCAGGATCACACTCCTTGCTGCGCTGGGCGCATTTACACTGCTGGCATTCGTCCTGGTCTCCACGCTTGTCTGGGTCGCTGCCACCGAGAGCGGGACACAATTTGCCTGGCGCAAAGCGCGAACCTTTCTACCCCCCGGTATTGAAATTCGTGCTCTGGAGGGACGTGCAACCGGCCCCCTTGAGATAAGAGGACTGAAAATAAATACCGCTGCATTCGAGCTTGAAATGGACAGGATC
>JAIVHC010000052.1 GCA_020201305.1 Geobacteraceae bacterium | reverse complement strand
TTTACCACCATGGGGCGCACATCATCGAGCCTGTCGCCCATGGCATCCGGGTTGTGGAAACGCAGAAAACTCAGCGCCCCCGGGGTGAGATGAAAGTGCAGGGTGACTACGCCGAAACCCTGTGCAAGCTGTTCCATGCTCGAATGCAGATGATGGTGAAGCTGCTCGCGGATGGCGGCCGCACGCGTTCCTCCCGCTCCGCCCCCTTCCTCTGCCACAGCGTCAGCAGCGGCAGCCATGAGTTCCTGGACGTGTTTATCATTCGCGGTAAAGAGCGCGAGTTGGAGCATACGATCTTGCACGGATTGCAATTCAGTGTAATAGGCGTAGCTGTAATTCTGCGCCAGAGATTGGAGCTCCTCTTCCATGCGGCGTTGCTCTGCATTGGCATACCACAACACATAGGTGACGATGGATACAATCACCGCCAGGGTAAGGAGCAAAAAGGTCTTCAGGCGTACGCCCATGGCTTCACCTATTCTCTGTCCGGCATATAATCAAAACATCCGCTTTCCGCGTGCCTATAACAAACCCTCAATGTATTCAGCGGCCTGTTTATATCTGTACCCTTGCAGCATCTGTTCCAGGTGCTCGAGTTGCTCGCTCTGTGTGGGGGTCAGGTTCTGGCCCTGCAGTTCGTGCAGCAGAGCTTTAACCTTGTTGACCTGGAGTTTCTGCAGCGGCACAAGGAGTTGCTCCAGACACCTGCTCCAGTGCTGTGTATCTTCCGGGGTGTTGTTTTCAGCCGCAGATGGGGGTTTTTCTGCGGCACGGCTCCAGTCAAGCCCTTCAATCTGCTGCAGTATTTCATCGAGCAGGTGCTCCACGCGCGCGAGTGCGGCAGGTGCCTGCCCCCGGCGCAACTGCTGCTCCAGCTCCCTGGCGGCGCCGCGCAACTCCTCCGCACCCAGACTTGCAGCAATCCCCTTGAGGGAATGAGCATGAATTATCGCCGCCTCTTTATCCTGCGCAGAAAAAAGATCCTGCATTAGAGTGGCGAAATCGGTAAAGCGGCATCTGAATTTATCCAGCAGCTGCAGATAGGTATCGCGCCTGCCCATGGCACGTGCCATACCCGCACGCACATTCAGTGCAGGAAGTGATGCCTGGAGGTCTGCGTATTCTTCCATGTTCATTCCGCTATCATCCCGGTGCTCAGCCACGATTTTATCCTCACTCTTCAGAGTTAAACGGCCTGCAGTTCAACGGCCTGCGTATCTGCGGAGCCTGGGCTTTTCTATGAATATTGTTACTCCAGCATAACAAACTAGCGGCATAACATACTGGGTTTCAGTTACATCTGGTTTTAGCGTGCAATTATGTTAGACTCCGGGTTCAGTTCTGTTTTTACTCTTTATGCAGGTGCGCTTTTCCTTTTTACCCTTTATTTAATATTAATGGAAGGGGAAATTGGTAAACGCATTTCAGCAGTTTGAGCTAGGAGCCTGCATCTAACCTGAGCCGAAGCTGAAAAAATTAACAATCCAAGGAGTTCTTATGCAACGCAACCCTACTCTGTTGAATCCGGAAAACACCGCCCTGCTGATTATCGATGTCCAGGAGCGCCTGGTTAAGGCAATGGAAAATCACGAAGAGGTGGAAGGTTCTATCGCCACCCTGCAAGAGGGGATGGAGATTCTCAATCTCCCCACCCTGATTACCGAACAGTACCCCCGCGGCCTCGGAGCTACGGTGGAGAGCATCAGCGCGCGTAAGGGCAATGCCACCGTGGTGGAGAAGACCTCCTTCAGTTGCTGCGGGGCGAGTTCTTTCGCCCCTGCATTGGAGAAACTCGGTACAAAGCAGGTGGTCGTTACTGGTATGGAAACCCATGTATGCGTACTCCAGACCGTTCTTGATCTTCTGCATGCCGGGTATCAGGTACATGTACCCATCGGCGCCACATGTTCACGCAGTGACCTCAACCGCGATAACGCCCTGCGCCGCATGGAACAGGCCGGCGCCATTATCACCAATGTGGAATCGGTCCTCTTTGAACTCCTGCGCGAAGCGGGGAGTGCTGAATTCAAGACTATTTCGAAGTTGATCGCATAGTCCAGCGTATATCCGGATTTTCTTCAAAAGGGTCGCATATTTGCGGTTGTGATGCGGGGCTAAAACGTCTAGGATTGCCCCTGCATTATCCAATATGCAAATATCCTCCGATTCGAACCTACAAGGTCTGCGGAGTGGAATTTTTACCTACATACAAGCCCTGCGAATTCCTTCAGCACTGAACGGGGCTACAGATTGAGTACATGAATTCTAATTCCATATTTGAACTAAAGGCGCGATCACATAAGGTATTGAGCCTGCGCATCCTCAAAGGGGATACTACCACCATTCTCACCCATTTACGCAATCATCTGGGGGAACCGGGAGGGTTGTTCAAGGACAGTCTGCTGGTGATTGATCTGAGCAGCCTCGAGACACCGCGCAACGCGATAAATTTCGAAGCCCTGTGTGGAATGCTACGAGAATACGGCCTGATCCCCTTCGGTATCCACGGCGGGAATCCCAAACATGTGCAGGATGCGGCAGAGGCCGGGCTGCAGCCGGTTCCGGAAGCGTTCGTAAGCTCGACCCAGAGTGTCGCTCCGGCACAGACCGAACCGCAGCCTCCCGTGGCTTCAACCCCGGCACAGGATATTCCGCAGGAAGTCGCGGATTCAGGGAATAAGACCGTGGCCAAAACAGTCCACTCGGGCCAGCGCATCGTTGCCGCCGGAGATCTGACCATCCTCGCCGCAGTAAATTCCGGCGCCGAGGTTATCGCCGGGGGGAGTATCCACATCTACGGAGCCCTGCGCGGACGCGCCCTGGCCGGGGGCACCGACAACACCGAGGCGAGTATCTTCTGCCTCGATCTGGAACCGGAGCTGATTGCGGTCGCGGGTGAATATCTGGTCAATGATGAGATTAACCCCGAAGTGTTCGGCGCTACGGCCTCGATTACCCTCGAGGGGGGGGAACTCAATATTACCCGACTTGGTGAATTCAGCCCGGTACAGGGCTGATACCATTAAGAACAAGCTGAAAGTCAACGTTACATACCAAGGAGAGAAACAGTGGCAAAAGTCATTGCGGTAACATCAGGAAAAGGTGGGGTGGGTAAAACCACAACCAGTGCGGCATTCGCCGCCGGTCTGGCGAAACGGGGCTTTAAAACCGTGGTTATCGACTTTGATGTCGGGCTGCGCAACCTGGATCTCATCATGGGATGCGAGCGCCGCGTGGTATACGACCTCCTCAACGTCATTCACAACGAAGGCTCGCTGAATCAGGCCCTGATCAAGGACAAACGCCTGGAAAATCTCTTCATCCTCCCCGCTTCACAGACGCGGGACAAGGATGCGCTGAACCTTGAAGGGGTTGAGCGGGTACTCAACGAGCTGCGCGAGCGCTTTGACTACATCATATGCGACTCCCCCGCCGGGATCGAAAAAGGGGCTATTGCCGCTATGTACTATGCGGATGAGGCCCTGATCGTAACCAACCCGGAGGTCTCCTCCGTGCGTGACTCCGACCGCATAGTGGGCATGCTTGGAAGCAAGACCTACCGCGCGGAAAAAGAGCTGGAGCCGGTGAAGGAATATCTGGTACTGACCCGCTACGATACACGCCGGGTGGACACCGGTGAGATGCTCAGCGCTGAGGATGTGCAGGAGATCCTTGCGATCCCGTTCCTGGGTGTGATACCGGAATCCCAGGCGGTGCTCGAAGCCTCCAACTCCGGGATTCCGGTAACGCTGGATGAAGAGAGTGACGCCGGTAGCGCTTACATGGATGTGGTGGATCGCTTTTTGGGAGAAGATCGCCCCCACCGTTTCATGCAAACGGTCAAAAAAGGGTTCTTTTCCCGCTTATTCAGGGGCTAATTTATGAAATTTCTAGATTTTTTTCGTTCATCCAAACAGGGCTCCGCTTCCATTGCCAAGGAGCGCCTGCAGATTATTGTAGCACATGAGCGGCGTAAAACCGATACGCCGGACTTCCTTCCCATGCTGCAACAGGATATCCTCACGGTGGTACGCAAGTATATCCACATAACCGAGGATCAGATCAAACTCTCCCTCGACAGCAGTGGCG